>CAZWEL010000022.1:0-7785 GCA_964632955.1 uncultured Thermoplasmatales archaeon
CTCCTGAAAGCATTATGGTAATATGTAATTTCCATATTTAATGATATTTAGTTTTCAGTAGATACAGATTTATCATTTTTAAATCTCTATTTTTTGATTCTATTTTTTATTGTTGCTATAATAGTAACAGTTTTTTTGACAAAAAATTTGATTTTATGGCATGTTGAATGATGTAAAGTAACCAGGGATAGGTAAATTTCCTAAATCAATTTCCCATTTTTTATAGGAGGAGGATGGGAAATGTCATATGTTAATCCAGAAATGAGGGGAATCATGGTTATGGCAAAGAAAACGGGAAGGAAAGTTTTAGAGACGAATCAGGAAGGCCAGTGGATGAAAGAAGATACGGAAATTGAGCATACTCCTCTCATCATCGAAGGCAAAAGGAAAGATTGAAAGAGCCATAAGAACTTTCAATGAAGAATTTTTGAAAATGTTCTTTCATTGCTTCAGGAATTTATTGAATGGTTTAATAATCCTCGATACCAAATGGCGAGATGATTATCCTGCCAATTTATATTTTCAAAAATGTTAACGACGTTACTTGACAATACAAGAGGCAAAGTTGAATAGGCGAAAAAATATCCGGACTCAACAATGTTTCAGCCATTCTGACTGAGTGCAGGATTATGAAAGTATGCTGCTCACCTTCTGGGCAAATCCATCGAAGCCAATTTCCCTCCCAAAAACCTCCATTACCCCAATCTTTTTCAATTTTTTGCCCCATTCAAGATGGGCATAGGCGGTGAATCCCACTATGTTTGCCTTTCCGTCAATCTTGAATATCTCCATGGTTGCCCTTACACCATCCATCTCTATTCCTTCCATCTGTTTCTTCATATCCTCCAGTTTTTCGCTTCCTGAAAGATTTAAATCCATCACAACAAGATGTGGCTTTTTCCCATTTTTAAGGAGTTTTCTGTATATTTCAATACCTTGATCCCCATTATAGGCGGAGTAAATCTCAAGATTTAAGGGGGCAAGATATGCCTTCAAAAGTTCATGTATCTCTGGTTCATCATCCACTATCAATACAATTTTCCTCCCCATGCTTCCTCGCCTTGATGCTAAATCATTGAAGGGTATTTAAATATTGGTTTCCACATGAAATGATGGCAGAGCATAACAAAATAATTAAACCTTGAATGCATGCAATTTCATGGATTATAAGGTTAGGAATATCAAACTTGCAGATGAAGGCGAAAAACTGGTGAGATGGGCTGAGGAGCATATGCCTGTATTAATGGACATAAGAAGGGATTTTAAAAAGGAAAAACCACTGGAGGGCGTGAGGATTGCCGCCTGCCTCCATGTCACCAAAGAAACTGCTGTGCTTGTTAAAACACTGAAGGCAGGTGGTGCCACTGTTGCTTTAGCCGGCTCAAACCCTCTTTCTACCAGCGATGCTGTTGCTGCCCACCTCGCCAAGGAAGGAATACATGTTTATGCCTGGAGAGGGAATCATGAAAAATATTACTGGTGCATAGAGCAGGTGCTGAAAATAAAGCCCAATATCACCATGGACGATGGGGGGGATTTGATAACCACCATTCATACTAAGAAGAAGGCGCTCATAAAAGATGTGATAGGGGGAACTGAAGAGACAACCACAGGTGTCAACAGACAGAGAGCGATGGAAAGAGAGGGAGTGCTTCGCTATCCCGTTATTGCTGTCAATGATGCCATGACGAAGCATTTCTTTGACAACAGATACGGCACAGGGCAGAGCACTATAGATGGAATACTTAGGGCAACTTCTCTTCTCCTTGCGGGAAAGAATTTTATCATCGCCGGCTATGGATGGTGCGGGAAGGGGCTGGCGAGAAGGGCGGCAGGAATGGGTGCCAAGGTAATAATATGCGAGGTGGATGAAATAAAGGCGCTGGAGGCAGCCATGGATGGCTATTCTGTTATGCCCTTAAAGGAGGCGGCAAAAATTGGAGATGTATTTGTCACCGTTACAGGAAACAAGCATGTGATAGATGTTTCTTCCCTGAAAAACATGAAGGATGGTGCAATAGTTGCAAATGCGGGCCATTTTGATAATGAGATAAATGTGGAGTGGCTGGAGAAAAATGCGGTGAAAAAGGAAGAGATGAGGAAAAATGTTATGGCGTATCATCTTCGGGACGGAAGAAAAATTTATCTTCTTTCTGAGGGGAGATTGGTCAATCTTTCAGCAGCAGAGGGGCATCCGCCGGAGGTGATGGACATGTCCTTTGCCAATCAGGCATTGGTGGCTGCCTGGCTTGTGAGGGATGGCAAAAAACTGGAGAACAGGGTTTATTCTGTGCCGGAAATGATAGATAGAGAGGTGGCAAGGAGGAAACTCAAAACCATGGGAATAAAAATAGATAAACTCACTAGGGAGCAGAAGAGATATATGGCTGACTGGAAGGAAGGCACATGAAAGAGGTTGCGAAAGTTATTAAAAACTCCAGCAGCGTTATAGTCCTTACAGGAGCAGGAATTTCTACCGAATCAGGTATACCGGATTTTAGAAGCAAGAATGGGCTGTGGAGCAGATATGACATTGAGGAATACGGATATATTCATAATCTCACGGAAAATCCCGGAAAGGTATGGAGGATGTTTGCGGACATGATAAAAAATTTTGGGAAGGCAGAGCCCAATAGAGCCCATTATGCTCTTGCTGAACTGGAAAAAATGGGCATCGTCAGGGCAATCATAACCCAGAATGTTGATTCCCTTCATACAAGAGCAGGGAGCAGAAATGTGATAGAAATCCACGGAAACATGAGAAATCTTTATTGTATGGCATGTGGTAGGAAATATGAGTATACAGATATCAATTTGGATATACTTCCTCCGGGATGCATATGCGGAGGAGTGATAAGGCCTAATGTAATTCTGTTCGGAGAAGAGTTGCCAAGAGATGCCATACTGAAGGCATATTTCTATGCTGAAAGAAGTGATGTAATAATTGTGGCGGGAACTTCATGTGCAGTTTATCCTGCGGCAGAGATACCTCTTATTGTTAAAAGAAAGGGAGGAAAAATAGTGGAGATAAATAAGGAAGAGACGGAAATAACACATCTGGCAGATTATTCATTGAGGGGAAAACTGGGCGATATTCTTCCGAAACTGGTGGAGGAAATCAAAAATTTGCTTTAATTTCCACTGCTGCCTTTCTCTTAATAAGAACATCTGCTATTTCCGGGGGGAGAGAAATTACATCCTCTTTTTTCAGAAAATATTTCTTCATATCACTTCCCACAAAGGAAGGCAAATTTTCAAGAATTTTTACAATCACAAAATCCTTTTCATCCTGTTCAAATATTTTTTTTCTGTACTCCTCCATCAGATGGACAAGAGAGTCATAAAAAACCTTTTCCTCTCTTGTAAGGTTCTCAGGCATACTCTTTCCCCCCCTCACTGTCGCAAGGGCTGCAAGAACTATCTTCTTTTCCCTCCTCTCAAAAATACTTTCCCATATCCTCTTTGTATTCCTTATTTCATCGGCAATAAGAGAGACCTTTTTTGATGCAGGATTTTTCCTCTTTTCCTCCTCCAGCCTTTCTTCCATCTGCTTTATATGCCTTGCTGCCTCTTTATAAAAATCACTCCCCACCGTGGTGAGGAAGGCGGATGCCTTTTCTTTGTGTTCAATATTCCTGAGCTTTGTGTAGTTGAGCATAAATGTTAATACATGAAATACTTAAATATTGATATCTCATTTATTACCATGTTCAGGAAAATCATTCCCTTTGCCATAGTGGCTATACTTCTATTTCCAGCAATGGCTGAAGATGTGAAAACGCTTCCATCAGGATTTGAAGGAGTTTCATGGACTAAAGTAGTGCCAGTAAGCAAAGCAACAGTGGTGAAGTTTGATGAAAACAGTCTGGTGGATGATTTTGCCTATATGGCTGCTATACCCGCAAGTGTATTTTATGATGAAGAATCAGAGAGAATATATTCGCATCCACTCCTTTTCTACAATGATTATGTAAAGGGTAATGAGTCAACTCTCTCCCTAAATGACCGTCAGGGTTTGGATTATTTCATGGAGGACTGGATGAAGTATAATGGCAAACTCAAGGAAATAGAATATATAAATGTAAATGAAAAGCCATGGAAGGCAGATAATTATACATACATTAAGAGTAATGATATATATGGGATTGCATCAAAGATAGCCCTTCATGACTGGAGTTATAGCGATGATGCTGTTGTGGCTGTGGTGGGGGATGTGAAATATGGGAGTTATGATAGAAAGGAATATGAGATGAATGGAAAGATAAATGCTGGAGAGATAAAACATCTAACACTAAATGGGGTTAAACAGGACAGTCTTGCTCCCCAATATAATGACTTTTATGTTGACAATGATTATAAATTTATCACCGCTGACCTCTGGTGGCCCTCCATAAGCTGGTTCCCTAATTTTATATATCTCGCTACCCTAGGCATGCTCACGGGAGGAGTCACTCTTCCTTCTGCCGACCCTGATTTGCAGCTTTACTGCAATTATGAGGGAGATTTCATGGAGGTGGCAGCATCTCAAAACTGGAATATAATGGTCGGTCCTACGGAACATATTGAGACATATGTGTATAGCCCCGGGCAGTGGAAGGCGGCAATAACAGACATCCCGACAAAGAGCATATTTGCAGAGAAACACGGAACCATATTCCAGCTACTGCTGGACAGGTTAATGGGAAAAGTTACCTATATGATAGATTTGAACCTTTATCCTGGTGAAGAGGTGGAGATAAAGGAGATTCCTCCTTTCATGGCAAGAAATGTGGACTTCGAATTAACATGGAAAGGGGATGCAAAACTTGGATTAATTGTGGTGGATGAAGATGGCTCTGCAGTTGGAATGGCAACGGAAACAAATGTGAGCAAGCAAAAACTCCATCTTGACCAGCTGGGAGAAGGCAAATACAGAGTTGCTATTATTCAACTCACGCCTGCAAATGGTACCATAAGTTATAAATTAAAATATTCTTGGGAGAGTAAGATTAAGGAAGAGGATGCAAATTTCATAATGAATGCGGCTGAAGGGGCGGTGCTTGCCTCCATTAAGAATGCTCCCCTGCTATACACACCGCCGGATGAACTTCATGAAAGTGTAAAGGAAGTTATAGATAAGCTCGGCGTAAAGAATGTTTATGTTGTTGATTTGAATGGAAATTCTACAGCGATAGAAGAACTGGAAAGCATGTACAATGTAAAGGAAAAATTCGATGAGCTTGTTCCCATATATCATTATATAAGAAACGAAACAAAAAGAGATGATATTGTTTTTACAACCATAGATCCATGGACATATTGGCTTGTGGAAAAATTGAAGCCGGAGGGCGAAAAGGACGGCGCCCTTTATGTTGGACCTGCCGCCTATATGGCAGCACATCACGGCTGCCCCCTCATTGCTGTTGATATGCACAAAGAGCTTTCCACCGCAGTGGTGTGGTACAATGAATGGTGGAAAAAGCATGCAATAAGAGATATTGTTCCTTCTGTTGCAGATATGTATCTTAACGGAAAAGAGGTTTATAATTTCCTTGACAAAATAGGACTTGATGAGCCGGGAAAGGAGGAGACATTGATAACTGTGGCTGGGCAGTTTGACATAGGTATACCATGGGACAGAACATTTGTAGGTGTTGCATATCCCGGCAGGATTCTCGGCACTCCTGTGGATACAACCTACTGGATAGCCAGAAGTGTTTTCTATCCTGCAATAATATTTGTTAATCCTGCCCTGAATCCCAATGGTGTAACATTGATAAACGGAAGCAAGAGTGTAAGAATGCCAAATGGGATGCTAAAGATAATAAAACCGAGCCAGGAAGAGAAATTTTACTACCCCGTTCTGAATTCATGGATTACCTACAGTCATCGTTTTAATGAGAGAGCCAGCAAATACTGGGGTTTTAACTATACAGATGCAGAAGGAATTACACCATTTTATGACCCTTCAACAAATCCAATAGATAATAATGTCCTAGCCTCTCGTGGAAAATATGGTGCTTACTGGCCCGATATGTCGGAAAGCGAAACAAACCCGTTTTATTTCAGGAAAGCAGGTTATAGTGTTGCCTTTACAACCAATTTCTCGGCAACAATGGAAAATTTGAACAGGGGAGTTATATTGTGGGAGGAAACAACCCATGGATGGCATTTGCATTCGGGAGTGCTGGCATTCTGGGATCCCTATGGTGTACCCGGTTTTGTTGGAGTGAATATAAGTTTGCCAACTGTAGAGCCAAATCCATGGCGTGGCTATGAATTATATCTGCCAGGTTATCTTGATGGCTCGACTGAAGAACCAGATGTTCTGAGCCAAAGCAAACTCCTTGGCTTGGATGTTGTTCCTGCGAAATTGCATGATATCCCAATAATCAAAAATACACCAATTGGCAAAAGGGCGGGATATGACGGAATAATAATAACAGTTCTTTTTGGAAGATTGAGAACCAAAGATTATAATGGATTGCAGATGGACAGGGCAATGGAAAATCTTCATTCCGCTGGGTTTGCCGCCGGCTCCTGTTTCATCTCCAACACATATCTCCACCTTGCTTTAATAAGGCATGGAACTGTTTTCCAGATTATAGATCCATGGGAAACTTCTTGGTATTCTGCCTTTGCATTTGAAATATTTGCAAGAAATCTTGCTCTTGGCTATCCCGCTGGAAAGGCATTTGCAGATGGAATAAGACATACCAGTATAGGCTATTTAACGAAGCAATGGTGGTGGGATATAAAGGAGAATGTATGTTACTTTGGTGATCCTGACTTGAGGATGTGGAGCCCTGTTTACTCATGGGATGAACCAGAAGTTATGGAAAGCAATGAGGATGTAGGTGGACACACGGTATATGGAGCAACCAATTATCCGCATGAGGTAAAGGAAGGAGGATTTGGTCTATACATAATAGGATTACTGGCAATAGTGGTGGCAGTTGGTGCTGTTTATGCTAAAAGAAAAATGAAAATGCTATAAACAAAATGCTCTACATACTTGATACCTCCTCCATACTTTCAGGTATATATTTTGCAGGAGCCAAGGCGACGACACCGGGCGTGATAGAGGAGATAAAGCCAGGGGGACATTCGAGGAGATTGCTTGACTTTATGAGGAGTAGCGGGCTGGAGGTGGTGTCTCCTCCAGAGGAAGAGATTGACAGAGTTAAAAAGACAGCAGAAAAAACAGGAGATATAGCAAATCTTTCTAGAACAGATATAGAAGTTTTGGCTCTTGCACATCATATGAAGGGTGTTCTCCTCACAGATGATTATTCCATGCAGAATGTTGCAAGAGAAATGGGAATAGAATACAGAGGAATACTGGAAGAAGGTATTAAGGAAAAATTTTACTGGAAATACAGATGCAAATCATGTGGAAAAATTTTTGATGATTTTTATGAAGAATGTCCTGTTTGTGGAGGAGAGTTGAAGAGAATAAGAAAAGAATAATACATTTTTATAGGAAATCCGATAAGGAAACCCAACTTTGATAGCAAATTGATAGTAAACTATATATATCCCTATTTGTTTTAATTTTGATAGCAAAATGAAAGCAAAATATGTGATTATGATTTTCATAACTGCAATTTTACTTTCGCAGGGGTTAGCAGGAAGTATATCAATATCCGAGTTCTACTCTTCCCCTATATGGGAGAAATTACAGGAGCTTATGCCTATTATAAAGGGAAAAACAGAACCCACCAATACCACTGATGACTCCATGGCCAATGAAACAGAACCCACCAATACCACTGATGACTCCATGGCCAATGAAACAGAACCCAC
>CAZWEL010000022.1:7885-9657 GCA_964632955.1 uncultured Thermoplasmatales archaeon
CAATACCACTGATGAGCCTAGGGGATGGACAATAATGGTTTATCTGGATGGAGAGGGGAGTATTGCATCATATGCGAAAAATGAATTGAATGAAATTTTAAGGTGCAAAGGAAGTGAGAACATATTTATTCTGTTTGATGGAGATATAAATGGAGACACGATTTTATATCATGTCCATAATGGTTCATGGAGTGTGGTGAATGGAATATTTGAATCCTCTGAATTAGATATGGGGGATGAAAAAACTCTGCACAATTTTGTTGAATATGTTTTTGCCAGATATCCATCTGATCATTACCTGCTGGAAATATGGGGACATGGAAATGGATGGATGGGGGTATGCTTTGACAAGACGAATGGAGATATGCTTACTCTATCAGAAATCTGTGATGCCATAGATAAAAAAATTGATATTATCATGTTTTCTGCCTGTTATATGGGAGGGATAGAGGTTGGGTATGAAATGTCCTTCGTTGCAGATTATATGGTGGCTTGCGAAGGCGCATTGCCGGCATCATCTGTACCTCATGCTGCCATCTTTGAAAAAATCAACGAAGAAAGTAGCCCGGAGCAGGTGTGCAGAATAATTGTTGATGAATATAAAGAAAATATGGGTTACCTTTCATCTTCTTTTGCGGCATGGAATCTGAGTGAAATGAAGGGCATGGTGGAAAAAATAAATGAATTTGTCGCCATATTGGAAAATTTTGACAGAGGAAAACTGTTTTCCAGCAGAAACTCTTCATCCATTAGTCTGAATTATATCGATCTCTATAAATTTGCAGAACAGATTCATGAATGCTGTGGGGAGGATGCAGGTATTATGCAGGAAATAAATAAAACAGTAATCTCCTGTTATGGGATGATGAAAGGCATTGGAATCTATTTTCCTCTGCCCAGCATATTCTCTGCATCATATAAAAATGTAGATTTTTCTCTTCATGGAATCTGGGACAATTTTCTGGAGGGGTTATAAAATTATATTTCCTGCAAGAAGTTCAGCATTTTTTGAAGTCATAAATCCATTCTTGCAGTTGGGACAGACCCAGTAAACTCTTTCATCATATACATGATATTCCATTGAATTTCCACAGAAAGAGCATCTTTTTATTTTTTTGTTAACTCTAATTTTATCGCCGTTTGTAATGGCTTTGTTTTTTAAATACTTATGCAGAAGATTGCTATCATAATGATAACAAAAATTTAAAAGGGAAAAATCACTGAATGTGAACATAGACATGATAGCAAAATGCTATTTTAATACACTTTATATACTCATAAGTTTAATAAATTCGTAATGAGTAATCCCGAAATCGTAATAAGCCCGAAAGGTGTTGCGTGAAGGGGGGCGTGAAAGAAGGAGGCAAAAATGAAAAATAAAAATTTAGGTAGTAGAGGTATTAATCGAGTGTTGCCCTTACCGGGTAAAAATGGGAAGAGAAGGTCTTACAGTATCTTAATAACAATGATACTTGTTTTTTCTGTTTTCCCAGTTTTCTCCAATAATGTGGTTATGAAAGCAGAAGGAACGCCGACGGTGCCCGTGCTTGATGGACTCCTTGATGATGTATATATAAGCCATGGAGAAAAAATACATTACGGGAATTTAGAGTATGAAAACGCAAGTGGGGATTTATACATAATCGATGATGTGACGATAGACCCAAATTATGTGTGGCTTGCATGGGTAATAAATCCAGGATTTGTGGACAATACATATGGAAATGGCATTGTAGGGCAATATAGAAACCCAAGATTAAAACCTTGCGGAC
>CAZWEL010000023.1:0-9605 GCA_964632955.1 uncultured Thermoplasmatales archaeon
TCCATCCGCTTCCCCCAGCCCATATAACTCATTGGCAGGAAATATCTCCATGTAATCCGGATATTCCTTTTCCAGTTCCATGTACCATGAAACAAGTTCCTCATAAGTCGATGGCTTTTTCTTTCCTCCATAGGCATGAGAAAAACCTGCAAAAATAAGGATTATGCATATAAGCAGGGCTAATTTTTTCATGAAGATAAATGGAGGACAAAATAAAAATTTTCTTTTCAATTCCTATTCATTCCATATCCTTCCATGTTAGGATTGCATCCTTCACCGCTTTTGCCTCATTCACTCTCCCGACCGGCATGTTGTGGGGGGAATTTTTGAGGATTTCAACATTCTCCTCCCTTATTTTTCTCATTGCCTCAACAAATGCATCCATTACCTCCTTTGTTTCATCCTCAGTTGGCTCTATCATGAATGCCTCCTCCACTATCAGGGGGAAGTATACGGTGGGAGGATGGAATCCATAGTCGAGAAGGCGTTTTGCAACATCCAGCGCCCTGATTCCTCTCTGCTTAAAATCTGAGAGGGATAGAACAAATTCATGCATTCTTCTTCCAGGATGGGGGACTTTATATCCTGCTTCCTTCAACTTCTCCATGAGATAATTTGAGTTAAGCACAGCCCTCTCCGCCTCCTTCTCAAGGTTCCTTCCCTTTTTGAGTATATAGGCATATGCTTTGAGAAGAACTGAGAAATTTCCATAAAACTCACTCACCTTTCCTATGGAGTGGGGCTTGTTATAATTGAAGCGATATTTTTCCCCCACCTTTTCTATCCTTGGCACTGGAAGGAACTTTTCCAGATACTCCTTTACGCCCACAGGTCCCGCTCCAGGTCCTCCCCCTCCATGGGGCGTGCCAAAGGTTTTATGGAGGTTGACGTGCACTATGTCGAAACCCATCACGCCGGGCTTTGTTTTGCCCATTATGGCGTTGAGGTTTGCCCCATCATAGTAAAGGAGAGCACCCACCTTCTTCACCTCCTCTGAAATTTTGAGTATATCCTTTTCAAATATTCCGAGCGTGTTGGGATTGGTTAGCATGAAGGCAGCAGTTTTTTCACTCAGGGCATGGCGAAGTGCATCCATATCCACTTTTCCATTCTTTGAAGGAATCTCCACCACATCGAAGCCAGCCATCTTGGCGGAGGCAGGATTTGTTCCATGGGCAGAATCAGGCACTATAACCTCCTTTCTTTCATATTCTCCAATACTCTCAAAATATGCCCTTGTTATCAGCATTCCTGTGAATTCTCCGTGGGCACCAGCACAGGGTTGCAGGGTGAAAGCGTCCATTCCTGTTATCTCGCAGAGCATTTTTTCCAAGAGATACATTATCTCAATGCTTCCCTGAACGCTCTCCTCATTCTGTAGAGGATGGATATAACATGATTCCTCATATTTTACCACTCTTTCCAGCAACTTCATGTTGTATTTCATGGTGCATGAGCCAAGGGGATAAAAGCCCGTATCAACGCCATAATTCATCTGGCTCAGGTGGAGGAAATGCTTCATAACCTCTCTTTCAGAAAGGTTGGGAATGTTAAGGTTCTTTCTTTCCACCATTTTAAGCAGGGAGACATCCTCCTCCTCTCCTTCTATCTCCTTCAGCAAGGGCTCATCATATTTTGCCATCATGGTCCTCTTCCTCCATCACTTCCTCAATCCTTTCAAGTGCATTTCTTACTATTTCCTCGTCATGCATTTCCGTTACTCCAATAAGAATTCCATTTTTTACAAACTCATCTATTGCCAGCCCAAGTTGAATCTTGTGGGGAAAAAGTTTTTTATTCAGTTCGTTGCCATTTATAGGGGAGGAGACAACAAATTCATTGAAAAATTCTCCTTCAAAGGGCATGGAAAAGCCAATCTTTTTCATTCCTTCCGCCATGAGGCGAGCATTTTCCATGTTTTTCAATGCTGTTCTTCTAAGCCCATTGCTTCCCATGGCAGCCACATATGCAAGGAAGGCAATGCAGCAGAGTGCCTGATTGGAGCATATATTGCTTGTTGCCCTCCCTCTCCTTATATGCTGTTCCCTTGTCTGTAGGGTCATACAGAAGGCACGCTTTCCATTGCTGTCCTCGGTTACTCCCACTATTTTTCCGGGCATCTGCCTCACAAATTCCTTTCTGCATGCAAATATGCCGAGCAGAGGTCC
Source organism: uncultured Thermoplasmatales archaeon (assembly GCA_964632955.1). GTDB lineage: Archaea > Thermoplasmatota > E2 > UBA202 > JdFR-43 > JAGGZK01. The sequence goes on from CAZWEL010000023.1 coordinate 2,169, forward strand.
TCCAAAGTTCATTGGATTGCCAAGATAACCATCACCTATGACTATATCTGCCCCATAATGGGAGGGGGGCTTGAAGATGGCGAGGGAAAGGGGGTCAACTCCTGCTATTAAAATTGCACCCATTCTTTCCTTCATTTCCTCAATTTCATCATATCTTCTTTCAATAAGCCCGAAGAAGTTGGGATTTTCAATATATATAGCAGCCACCTCATCGGCATTAAAATCCAGTTTCATTCTGCCATCTTCGCCATAATCTACCTCCACCACTTTCAGTCCTGCCCCCCTCACATAGTTGGCAAGCACACTCTTTTTATGCCAGAAGATGTTTCTGGGAATTACAATTTTCCTTTTCCTGTTTATCCTGTGAGCCATCAGCGCCGCCTCCCCCAGGGCGGTGGCGGAATCATACATAGAAACATTAGCCACATCCATTCCCGTGAGCTCTGCTATAATAGATTGATATTCAAACATTGCCTGAAGAATCCCCTGGCTTGCCTCCGGTTGATAGGGGGTGTAGGAAGTGTAGAATTCTTGGCGGGATATGATTTCATCGACCACCGGAGGGATGTAATGGGGTTTGATTATTGGCAGGAAGGAGGGCATGTCAAAGAAGGAAAGATTTTTTCCAAGAATCTTTTTTATCTCTCTTTCCACCTCCATGTCACTTCTCCCATCGGGCAAATCCAGTCCAATTTTTGTTTCTGGAGGGATATCATCAAAAAGTTCATCAATGCTTTTTATTCCAAGGTAATCAAGCATGTCTTTCATTCCTGCTTATATGGAATGTAAATCTTAAATTTTGTGGTGAGGGAAATACACTGTCAACTTAAGGAAAATATAAAGTGAAAAATTTTTTGGAGGAAGAGAAAGAACTAAAAAATAGGCATGGCTACTCTTCTATATTTTGCTGCCATCCTCCAAAAAACAAGCAAGAGTCTGTTTATGGTGAAAAAGAAGAGGATAGCAGTTGCCATAGATGAAACAAAAGTTAAACTGGAAGCATTAAACGGTGGAGCATATGGACTTGCCTTTACAATCTGGAGGTGTTAAGTTGATAGCCCCGGTATGGCTGTCAAAATCTATAAAAACGACAAAATCTTTTAACATTGGTGAATTGATGGAAGAGAAGAAAAAGGAAAAAATATGGATTTTCGCTCTTGTTGCTCTTATTCTGCTTCTTCTAGTGTCATCGCTCTACTGGTATATGCCCGAGAGGAAGGGAGAGGAAGAGAAAGAAAGAGAGGTGGATAACAGAATAAGTCCCATGGAGAATCAGGCAATTTTTGTCCAAGTGCTCCGCATAAGGAACAGGGGGCTGATGGAGAGAATGCTGAGCTATGGAAACTCCTGGAAGGAAACCCCCTCCTTTTATTATACCATTACCGTTGATGATGAATTCGGAAGTGCAAAGGGAAATGTGGGAGAGGAAGGAGTTTACAACACCTGGGACACCATGGGCTATGAAAGCACCATGACATTTGATGTGGATGAGGAAAGGGAATATTCAGACATCACCATATCCATCTTCGAAATACAGCCAAAGGGATTTTTTGGTGAAGAGGAGGTGGAAAAGGAGAGAATATCGCTTAAATATGATTACCGCACGGGAAGATGGACGGGCGATGATTCTCTTGGTGACAGAGATGGATTGGGACATTATCTGGGAGAAAACTATGAGATATGGTTCAATATATATCAGGCAGATTATGACCATGATGGCATTCCCTACTGGACTGAGGTTAATGTGCTTGGAACGGATCCAGCCATTGACGACAGCAATCTGGACCCAGATGGAGACGGCATTCCCACGGTATGGGAATGGCGATATGGATATGATCCCTTCACCTACAACGACCACAAAAATCTTGACCCGGACATAGATGGAATAGAGAATATAGAGGAATATCAGATGAGGAAATATTTTGCCAATCCATTCCAGCCAGACATATACATAGAAACCGATGGCATGGAAAGGAGGGGAATTATAGATTTGCCCCACATATTCTACAAAGAATCCCAGCAGATGATTATTGAGAGATTTGCTCAGCATGGAATAAACGTTTACATAGATGATGGATGGAGTGATAGCCCACCAAATGGAGGTGGAGAGCTGCTACCATACCACAACAATCTCGATGATGTCCTCGGAAAGGAACTCCTCGCCTTCTACACACATCATTTTCCAGATGACAGGAAGGGCATCTTCAGATATGTTGTGGTGGGCGCAAGGAAGGACGGCGGCGGCTTCATCACCCCTGTCAACTACAATCATTTTGATGCCATATACGTGAGCAATGACCTGAATTCGATGAAGGTGAGACTTGCCTTTACGCCAAGAGAGATAAGGGTGATGCTGGCGAAGGCAATTCTTCATGAGATGGGGCATTCCATAGGTTTGATGCCTGTTGTTTTTCCGGGCATAGATATAATGAGCAGGAAGGTGGTGGATAGATATCCCAGCATGTCAGATGAGGACTACAAAGGTTATCTTGACAATTACTACAGCGTTATGAATTATCAGTACATATACAACAAACCGTGGTTTTTCTCCGCAGGCACCCATGAATATCTCTTTGATTATTCAGATGGAAGCAATGGGGAGCCATATGATATGAATGACTGGGCTCATATCTACCTTCCAACATTCCAGATAGATGTTCCATCCTATGAAGAGCCCTCGGATGAAAACTTTGAGGATTTCGAGATTGTGGATGATTATCCGGGAGTAGTGGCATCGGGCTGGAAATTTGATTCCAATCTTACGGAAAGGTATTCAGATAAACTCAAAAATCTTGCCGTTATTAAAAATGCAGATGTCGATATCCAGGTATTTGTGAACGAGGATGGAAACGATGGATATGATGTCAGAATATATGCAAAACCATTTGTCGAGCCGGTTTACTCCATATACTCTTTGGTGGCAGAGGGTAAAAAGGAGGAAGGAAAAATAAAATTCTATTCCCAGCAGGAAATCATTGATTCGGTTATGGAAAAGCGGAAATAATTAAAGAGAGGAAAGATTTCTCTGCCCATCATTGTTATGCATCTGTAAGTTATATTTAGTTTATGCATGAAGTAATGGAAGATGTTGGGGCATTGTTGGTGCAAGCGGATCACTCCATAATAAGTGTTTCTCCTTTCATCTCCCTTGGCTTTTTTATGCCCATGAGGTGAAGGATGGTGGGGGCGATATCGCCGAGTATTCCATTTCTTAATTCAACATCCTCGCCTATAACAATAAAGGGCACTGGATTGGTGGTATGGGCTGTTTTTGGTTTGCCATCTTCAAGCATCTCCTCTGCATTTCCATGGTCTGATGTGACTAGGCATACCCCGTCTCTTTCCATCACTTTTTCCACCACTCTGCCAATGCATTTGTCCACCGTCTCTACCGCCCTGATGGCAGCCTTCCACACCCCTGTGTGTCCAACCATGTCAGGATTTGCATAGTTAACAACAATGAAATCATATTTCTCTTCCTCAATTCTTTTTATTAACTCCTCTGTCACCTCATAGGCAGACATCTCTGGCTTCAAATCATAGGTTGCCACCTTGGGGGAGGGAACAAGGCATCGCTCCTCGCCGGGAAAGGGCTTTTCCCTTCCTCCATTGAAGAAGTAGGTAACATGGGCATACTTCTCCGTTTCTGCTATTCTTAACTGACTCATCCCATTTTTTGAAAGCACTTCCCCCAGAGTATTTTTTATATCCTCCTTTTCAAAAGCCACGGGATTTTTGAAATTTTTGTCATATCTTGTCATGGTAACAAAATACACTTCAATGGGCTCAACCGGAAAATAGGAGAAATCGGGGTCTATAAAGGCAGAGGTGAGCTGCCTCCCCCTGTCGGGTCTGAAATTGAAAAAAATTGCAACATCGCCATCCTTTATGCGTTCTGTGTTTTCTATGACGACTGGAAGGACAAATTCATCCGTTTCCCCATTCTCGTATGCTATTTTTATCCCTTCCATTGCATTTTCTACAAGCCTTCTCCTTCCCTTAACCAGCATCTCATATGCCTTCTTTGTCCTCTCCCATCTTTTGTCCCTGTCCATGGCATAGTATCTTCCAATAAGACTGGCTATCTTTCCCACTCCAATTTCCTTAATTTTTCTTTCCAGCTCCTCTATGTGATGAATGGCGCTTTTGGGAGGCGTATCCCTGCCGTCGAGAAAGCAATGAATCATGACATTTTTTATTCCATATATTTTTGCCATTTTAAGAAGAGCATAAAGATGATCCTTCCTGGCATGAACACCTCCATCTCCTATTAAACCCATGAGATGGAGCGTTGATTTTTTTGCCCTTTCCATCGCCTCCTTCAGCACTCTATTTTCAAAAAAACTCCCATCCTCAATCGCCTTCGAAATTCTAGTGGACTCTTGATAAACTACTCTCCCAGCCCCAATGTTTAGATGTCCCACTTCTGAATTTCCCATCTGCCCCGGAGGCAATCCCACCGCCTCCCCGCTTGCCTGCAGGAGGCAATGGGGATATTTATCCATATATCTATCATAATTCGGTGTTCTTGCATGATATATGGCATTTCCCTCTTTTTCCTCTCTGTATCCCCAGCCATCCAGTATCGCCAGGAGAATCATCCTTTTGGAATCCACAACTTTCAATAGGGAGAAGTATAAAAAATTTGGTAAATTTAATGAAATTCAACAAAATAATTTTCGATCCACCAAGCGAGATAGAAAATATCTTCTCTCATAAAATTCACCAACACATTTATATGAAAAATTGAATTGTGATGAATGTGGAAATGGGCTATGTTGAGATGGAGAATGTCAGAAAGGGCTCAATACTCAGAAGAGAATATCAAATAAACATTTTCAATGCCATAAAGGAGAGAAATTCTATGGTTGTTCTTCCCACAGGGCTGGGAAAAACAATGATTGCGGCAATGATGGCTGCACATCATGTGGCAAGAGGAAAGGTGCTTTTTCTTGCCCCCACCAAGCCACTATGTGAGCAACATTACGAGACACTGAGGAAAGTTCTAACGGTTGAGGAGATTTATCTAATAACGGGGGAGAAAACAAAGAAAAATAAAAGGAAGGAAATATATGATAAAGCAGAAATCATAGTTGCAACCCCTCAGACCATAGAAAATGATATGGAATTCATAAATTTTTCAGAATTTCGTCTTGCCATATTTGATGAATGTCATAGATGCGTTGGCAACTATGCCTATGTTCCCATAGCAAGAAAATGTGTGGAAAGTGGCGTCATAACTCTCGGCTTGACCGCCTCACCAGGAAGCAGTTATTCCCGCCTCAAGGAGGTGGTGGAGAATCTGGGAATAGAGCACATAGAGGTGAGGAGTGAATATGATGCGGATGTTAAACCATATATTCCACAGAGAAAGATGAAATGGCTTCTCATAGATATGCCCCATGAGATAAAGGCACTATCTGCCGTCATGGATGCAATGATTAAGGATTTTCTTCAGGAACTCAGAAAATACATAAAAATTTCATCCTCGCCAAGAAGGGTGACAAAGAAAATGCTAATAGATTTGCAGAATAAACTTCAGAGCAGGGTGAAGGGCGGAGGGAGCATATATGGTGCCATAAGCACTGTTTCTGCTCTCATAAAAATATATCATCTGAAGGAAATGCTCACCAGCCAGGGAATAGGGGCTGCCATAAATTATATGGAGAAAATGGATGGCGATTCCTCAAAGGCAGCCAAGAGAATAAGGGCAAATCCGAGATACAGAAAGATAAAAGATGCCATTCTGTCACTTGAATACAAAAATCCAAAATTAGATGTGGCGAAAAAACTCCTTATTTCCCATTTTAGGGAAAGGAAAGATGCTAGAGTCATAATATTTGCGGAATATAGGGATACCATAGATGCCATATATGAGGAATTGAGGAGAATAGATGGAATAAGAGCTGCACGCTTTGTGGGGCAGGCGAAGGGGAGCAATGGAGGAATGAGCCAGGATGAGCAGAAGAGGGTGATAGAGGATTTCCGAAAGGGTATTTACAATGTCCTCATTTCCACAAGTATAGGGGAGGAGGGCATAGATATACCTGCGACAAGCATGGTTCTTTTTTATGAGCCAGTTCCCTCCGCCATAAGACATATTCAGAGGAGGGGAAGGACAGCAAGAGGAGGAATGCCTGGGGAGGTATATATTCTCATAATGCGTGGCTCAAGAGATGAGGCATATTACTGGAGTAGCAGGAGAAAGGAAAAGAAGATGATGGAGCAGATAAGGAGATTAAGGAGGATGATAGAAAAGATGGGGAGGGAGGAAAGGGCGGAAAGGGAGGAGAAGGTAGAAAAGGTGGAGAAAAAATTAATGGATAAAGGAAGACAAAGAGGGCAGACAAGGCTGGATGCCTGGAGTTGAGAATGGAAACCAAAGATTATTTAATCTCCCGTTAATATAATCTCATGCCAAAGGAATTCGGGAGAATAATATTGCCTGTAGATGGCTCCATAGAGGCAAAGAGGGCGGCGAAAAAAGCCATATTTCTTGCAAAGCATATAGATTGCAGCATTGTTGCCATATATGTTGTGGAAACTCCCCTGCTTACAAGATATTCATCTGGAGAAGACATTCTCACGCCAGATATACGCTCTCTTCTCAAGAAGGAAGGAAAAATGGTTCTTAATGAGGTGGAGAAGATGGGGAAGAGGAATGGCGTGAGAGTTATAAAGAAGCTTGTTGAAGGAGTGGCTGATGAGGAGATAATAAAGATTGCAAGAAAGAGAGATATGATAGTCATGGGAAGCAAGGGAAAAACTGCACTGGACAGAATACTTGTGGGAAGCATATCGGAGAAGGTTCTCCATCATGCGCCATGCACAGTTATGATAGTAAGGGAGAAGGATTGAGTCAGGCAAATCCCTTCATGCCCGTAGCGCACTGCTGGCATACAGATTTTATTTTTCCTTCCTCCTCTATTTTCACAATCTCCTCCTCCAGCACCTCCCTGCCGCACATTTCACATTTAACCATTTCCATGATTTTACAATCTTGTGGCAGATATAATTCTTTGGATATGGTTTTATAGATTTTCCCGTTTAACTCCATGGAGAGGAATGCATGGATAATTGTATCCAGAATTCTTGAAGGCATACTCCTACTCATGGGCATATGGAGTATATGGAAGGAGGACTGGCTATGGGTTTTTGCGTGCTTCTTCGCCTTTTTTCTGTCCATCTTTCCCATGCTGCTTAAAAGGAGCATTCATTTCTCCGTTCACTGGACAATAGAATTTCTTCTGGTTTTCGCCATCTCGCTTCATGTGTGGGGTGGAGTGCTTCATCTCTATTCCCTCCCCTTCTACGATACAATAGCCCATTTTCTCGCCTCCGCCATAGTTGCCTTTTTTGCCCTGATTGCGGTTTACATAATAGATGTTTTTTCTCCCCGTGTTCATATGGATGTGGTGATGATAGGATTTTTCATAG
>CAZWEL010000024.1:0-9447 GCA_964632955.1 uncultured Thermoplasmatales archaeon
TGATTGAAAGAAAGAGGAGAGTTTGAAGTATTTCATTATTATTATATGTTGAATTAGCCTTTTCATGGAAATCGATTTTTCCTTCTATAAAACCAAAGGAAAATCTATTTATTTTCCTGAAGAATTTATTATTGGTCTTGGGCTCTGGCATATTCCATCCCCTCCTTTTGATGGAATACCGGCCCAAGGCTTTTAATTTTTTTAAATTTTTACTTTCGGAGATACTGAATATATAGAAATGCTTATAATCGGAGATGATAATTTAGAGCATGCCCTTTGCTCCTGTAATTTACGTGATACCTCTTCTTGCATCCGCCTCCCTTTCCCTGATAATACTTTTTGCTTCCATGGAGCGTCGCTCCTCTCCATACAGATTGCCCCTCGCCCTTCTTTCTATTCTCATAGTAAACTGGTCTCTCGGCTATTCCATGGAACTTTTTGGAGAGAGTATTGGGGAAAAACTTTTCTGGGTGAAGATTCAATACTTCAGCATAGTCGGCGTACCACCTCTCTGGCTCATTCTGGTTCTTTACTATATAGGGAGGGAGAGGGCAGTGAATATGAAAACATCTCTCCTCCTTTCCATAGAACCTATTATAACTCTAATTCTTGCATGGACCAATGAATATCACCATCTCATATGGACAAAAATAGAATTGATTGACACCCAGCCCTTTCTGATGCTCAACCTCCATTATGGGGCATGGGCAATAATAAGAACATTATATGCGTATTCCCTCATTTTTTACTCCATATCTCTTCTTTTTCATGTTTCTGCTACCACATTTCGCACCCATCGCCATCACATCTATCTCATTGTTGTAGCTATCATTGCTCCTATGATAGGAAACATAATGTATACTGCAAAAATCACACATGTTGATCTAACCCCCATAATGTTTTCTGTAACCACAGCCATACTTGCCTATGAACTCACCCATTACCGTATCTTTGATATAATCCCCCTGGCAAAGGACATCATAATAGAGAATATAAGAGAGGGCATCATGGTGGTGGATTCCAGTGATGTGGTGGTGAAGATGAACTCCCAAGCCATGGAATTTATAGGTTATGATGCCACCGGGATGAAGGTGGAGGACCTGGATATATATGAAGACCTAGGTAAATACTGCCACACAGAGAAAAGGGTTAAGGAAGAGATGGAAATAGAAAAGAATGGAAGGAGAAGATTTTATGAGGTCTTAGTTATACCCCTTTTTGATAAATACGACAACAGAGTAGGTTGCATGCTATCTATTTATGACATCACCGAAATAAAGGAGGCAGAGGAAAAGGTAAAAAATGCATATGAGGGGGTGAAGAAAGCACTGGATAAGGAGAAGGAATTCAAACTTAAAACAGCCCATTATTTTTTCAATCCTCTTCTCATCGCCAAAGGTTATCTTGATATGGCTAAGGAGAAGTGCAGGAGCGAGGAGATTGATAAGGCAATAAATGCAATAGAGAGAATTGAAAGAGTGATAAAGAATATAGTCAAGGAGGGAGAAATAAAGGACTGATTATGGGGGTAATGGTATAAAAGCAGGGTCTCCATAGAGAACGCGGGCGTATTTTGTTGGCTCATCTGTAATACTGTTGGATTTTATCACTGCTTTTCCAATGCAGGAATTGTTGAACAGGATTTCATTCTCTATTATCTTCAGAGTTGCTTCCCCTCCTGTTTCTCTGGTGGCGGCGACCATCGCTACACTGCCTGCGTGAATGAATGCCATGGATATGCTACTCTCCGCAGGAATGCCGTCCATGCGCCCCATAAGGCAGGCGGCGGTGAGTATTGTATTGGGAGGGAGAGCATAATTTTTTACATGGGCTACATCCACCACCTTGCTGTAGTAATCGAAGCCATATATGGAGGAGAGCATCCAGTACCAGTCACCATGCCCCTCATATTCCACAAAGCCCGCATGGAAGGCATTTTCCTTCTCCAGTTTTTCTCTTCCATTGCGGAATATTCCGTAAAGATGGGTTTCGAATCCCTCTTTTTTCAATTCCCTTGAATAGGGTATCTGGTGAAATATGGCGGCTGTTTCTCCAAAACCCTCTCCAGTTATGAAGTTAAATTTTCTGAGCCAGTCGCCCACAAGGCAATCATAGAATAGCTCTCTCGAAATCATCAAAGAAACATCTTCCATGTTCATGCCAGTTATCCTTCCGACAGCCACTGAAAAGTTGAAGGAATATGGATTATCGGATGGAATTCCATAACCTATGTATGAATCACCAGTAGATGATTTGTAATAATAACGGGGAAGCATGTTCACATCCCCAAGAAGAGCGATATAACTTAAGCTGAGATGATGCCTCTCTGTCACCCTCTCTATTTTCTGCAGGGTTTCATTTACCCTCTCATTGACATATTTTTGCATACCCGGATTATTCCATGCTCCTCCCGCAATGGAGAGGTTTTTCAGCATGGGAGACATTATTTCGTTTTCCACCGGCATAACAATACCATGGCGAGAGCATGCGAGGTAGGAGGAGAGAGAGGAAACGGGAATGGATGGCATATATGGCATAGAAAAAGTTGATATTATTTCTGTTACATCAAAATCGACATCAACAATAGAGATTCCTCTCTGGGAGAAGAAACCACCCTTTATTCCTCTATATATGCTTACCTTTAATGTATAGTTTCCCTCCGCATTGATGGCTGGAAATTCGAGATAGCATTTTTCCTCCTCATATGCGTTGCTGAAGGAGTAGGTTATCAGCTCCTTTCCTCTGTAAATGTAGGCGGATATTACATGGGGGATGCCATCCATGGAAGAAGAAAGGTTTATGTAGATTCTTACATTGTTGAATCCATCCGGAACATAAATGCTGAAAAACTGGCTGTCGTTACCTAAAATATCTATTTCTTTGGCGAGAAAAATTACCTTCAGATTGTTTATATGTCCCTTCTTCTCCACCCTTTCCTTTCTGATGGGTTGCTGTTGGATGGCATCATAAGGATTTGTGACGACGGCATAGGAAAAATTTTCCATTCCTTCCATATAGGAATATAATGCTTCCTCGCTCCCCAGCAATGTGACATTAAATTCGGAGATATTGAGGGGAGCAATGGATATTATATCCTCTATGCCCGCCTCCCTCAATTCTTTTCCAATTCTTTCATCTTCATAAACAATTAGAGGGATTTTTTCATAGCAGGCAATCTGGGTGGCGATGAGGGAGAGGTTGTAATAGCGCATGTCATATGGGATGAGAACTGCCTTTTTTGTGTGATATAACTCCATGGCTATATCCATGGAAATTTCAGATGCATTTCCCACAAATTCCTTCTTTGGATAGGAGCATGTGATGTGAGATCCCACGGATATTATCTTTTCTGCATTATAGGAGGAAATGAATGACATCTGGCGGGGCGTCATGTTTCCTTCAAATATTAGAAGAGGAGCCGAATTAATTATGGCTATGGGAGTAGCGATTAATGCATAGAAAACATCCGAACTGGAGGCGAGAATAACAATACTTTCATTTTCCTTCTCCATGGAGAGAGGGGCATTGAAAAGAAGAAGCATCGGAATGAAAAAAATAAAGCCCTTTTTCACAATCTTTTCTTTATCCATTCTGCAACCTCTTCAATTTTTACCCTCACCTGCTCTGCCGTATCTCTAGAACCGAGAAATACAGTATTTTCCTCCTTTGTCTGATAATCCACGGTGACGCAGATTGATGTGACTATATCATTCATCCTGGCATATCTTCTCCCTATGCTACCGCTTGCATCATAAAAAGCCATTATTCCATTTCCTCTCAACATCTTTTCTATTTCCTTTGCTATTTCAGGCAATCCGTCCCTGTTTACCAGCGGGAAGACGCCCGCCTTTATGGGTGCCATGGAGGGTGGCAGGGAAAGGAGAGTATATTCTTCCCCTTCCTTTTCTGTCTCCCTGTAATTGTGCTCGAGAATGAAATAGAAAATTCTATCTATGCCGTGGGATGGTTCTATCACATGGGGTATGAATTTCTCACCGCTTTCCACAACATCCTCTTCCACAACATCAAAATACTCCTTACCTATCTCAATTTCCTCCCCATTTATGTTCAGCCGTATGCTTTCTTCATTGTCAATCTCAACTTTTTTCAGTTCCTCTGCAATCACGGATGCCTTTTCCCGGAATTTTTTGCCCAGCATGTTCATCTTTGGTTTTATTATCCTTTTTCTCACCTTCTTTGGTTCATCATATTTTTTGAATGCCCTCATATCCACGCCTGTCGCCTTCATATGTGCTTCCAAGTCATGAGCTGAGCGGTCTGCTATACCAACGCATTCCACCCATCCAAATCTTTCTGAAAATATCTCGGCATCCCAGCATTCTCTGGCATAGTGGGCTAGTTCATTTCTTTTATGCTGTCTGAATCTTATTTTTTTTCCATCTACGCCCACTTCTGTGAGGAATTTATAGGTTAAGACAAGATAATATGCCATCGCCTCACTTCCTATTATTCCTTCCTCCACTGCCTTCTCCATCTCCACCTCCATTTCCTCGTCATTCATTGTGAGGAGAGGAAGTTTTTCCTTCTTTATATTCTCAAATCCCTCATGGCTTTTTTTCTGTGGCTCAAAGAATATCTCCGCCTCAGCCATGGAGAATTCCCTCAATCTTATTATCCCTTGGCGGGGGGAAACCTCGTTCCTGAAACCCTTTCCTATCTGTACAATTCCAAAGGGCATTTTTTTGCGGGAGAATTCATATAAAAAGGGAAAGTCAACAAATATTCCCTGCGCCGTCTCGGGGCGGAGGAAAGCCATTTCCTGCTTTTTTGCCCCTATTCGTGTCTCAAACATCAGATTAAGTTTTCCTTCCTCAAATTCCCCTCCGCAGAGAGGGCATTTATCGGTGGCATCTTCCTTCTTAAAGCTTGCCCCGCAATTTTTGCAGGTGACGATTTCGTCTATAAATTCATCGACATGCCCCGATGTCTTCAGCACAGCATAGGGTGTTATCACAGGAGTGGAAATCTCGTAAAAGCCCTCCCCTATAACATAAAATTCTCTCCATTTTTTCTCTATATTGTTTTTGAGCAGTGTTCCGAGAGGACCATAATCATAAAATCCTGACTCCCCTCCATAAATTTCATATGAAGGATAAAGAAAGCCCCTTCTTTTAGCCAGTGCCATTACTTTTTCATATATCTCCTCTTTCATTCTAACACTGCCTTCATGAGGTCGATATCATATACCATGCCTATTATATCATCTGTTTCGTCCATGAGAGGCAGTTGATCAACTCCATTATCAAGCATCTTTTTGGCAACCTCCGAGATGGGTGTTTTCCTGTAGGCGGTTATCACATCCTTTACCATCACCTCGCCAACTGGAACGGGAGGAAGTTCTATTTTGGAGGTTTCATAATAGAGACGCATCACATCCCTTATACCTTCCCATGTCCAGACATCCTCATCTTCTCCTATGCCCATGTTGGAGTTCACCACCGATTCTTTAAGATGGGAGAAGGTGAAAAGGTCTCCGTCTGCCACTATCCCAGCAAGATCGCCCTCCTCATCCAGAACAGGCAGGGCGGAGGCGTGAGTGAGGCGGAATATTTTCATCACCACGGGTAAAGGAGTATCCTTATATATGGGTATGAAAGTCGGGGAGAGATATTCCTCCACTGGCTTTTTACCCTTTTTCGAGAGTACCTTCAATATATCTGTTGGCGAAATTACTCCAACAAGTTTGCCTTTTCTCACCACAGGTATGCCGTGTATTCTCTTCTCATAAAATATTTTTGCAGCCGTTCTTAAGCTTGCATCGGGCGAGATGGTTATTGGATTTCTGTTCATCAGGAGAGCAAGTTGGGTTTCTTCGGGATTTTTAAAAATATCAGTTCTTGTGACTATTCCGGCGAATATTTTTGTTCCTGCTTTAACCACGGGCACTCCAGAAACCTCATATTTTCCAAATATTTTCAGAACATCCTCTCTATTTCCGGGAACCTCTGCATATATGGGGTCAGGATCCATGACATCCTTCACTTTCAACTTTTTCATCGGGTTTATGAATACTCATGGTTTTTTAAAATTTCCCCAAAAAACTCTGAAGGAGTTTTTGAAATCATTTTAAATGCCTCTTCATCAGCCACTCCAAAATTTTTGACAAGATATTCCATCTCCTTAATTATATCTGGTTTCACAATCATGGCATTGTCGGTGCCAAGCATCATCTTAGCTCTCTTTTCCATTAAAACATTAACAGGTGGTGAGAGCCCAAAAAAGGCATTTGCCCTTGGACATATAACAACGCCTATCCCTTTTAAAACAATTTCGTCAATATCCTCCTCTGTGGCATGGCAGAGATGGACAACAAAGTCAGGTTTCAAATCCAAAATTAGGGAAATATCCTCTCTTTTAATCTCGCTGACGTGGAGGGCAAACATTTTCTTCTTTTCCATGACATGACTTGATATTGCTTCCATAGCATCATAATCCCAGTCAGATATGCTACTCAATCCAATTCCATCAGCCACGGATAAAATTTCATCCATTTCTTTTTCATCATAATTCATAGAGGAGGGGCGCCCCATTATTATCGCCTTTATTTTCCGCCCCCTTATTGCTTCTTTCAGCATATTTATGCCATTCAGTCCACCTTCCCTGAAATCAACAAACACATCTGTGTTGCATCCCTCCATTATATCCATCGCTTCTCTCATTCCAGAAATTATCTCCTTTTCATCCGCCTCTGAAAGCATTCTATGTTTATAGCCACTTGGAGGAGCCATTATTTCTTCCAGAGAGATGCCCTCCGGGATATGTTTTACAAAAGCATCTCCTATGTGGGTGTGGGAGTTAAATATCATTTTGGAATGCGAATTTCAAATTTTACACCCTTTCCTTCCGAGGCATCGTTCACATATATTCTGCCGTTCATGTCCTCTATAATTTTTTGCACAAGATAAAGCCCCAGACCACTTCCTTTGCTCTGCTTCCCTTTATATCCCATATCAAATATTTTTTTTCTCTCCTCCTGATTGATGCCCTTTCCGTTATCTTCGATTGTAATTATGAAGTTATTGATACCTTCCTCAGTTTCTATTTTTATTTTGTTTGCCCCTGAGTGAATAATTGAATTCCATATTATGTTTGCAATTGCCTCTCTGAAAAGCTCATTTGTCACCATTTTCTTAGCATTTATATTTTTCACCACTTTCATCTTCCTTCCCTCAATTTCTGAACTGTATTCTTTAAGCAGGGAGTCTATCATTTTTTCGATGTCTCTCTCCTCCTTTTTACTCTCTTTTTTGAGTATGAAAAGCTTTCTCACATTATCTATTATTTCAAGTGCTGAGTTGCAGGAATTCATGGCGCTGGTAGCCAGTTGCTTTGCTTCTCCTAAATCTTCCTCCATTAAAAGCTCAAGGTAGCCAACGATGAGCTGGAGTTTGTTTGCCACATCATGGCGGAGGAGGGCATTATAGAAGTCTGCCTCCTTTTCCGCCTCCTTGAGTTCAGTTATGTCATGAATTATGCCATCTATGTATTTTCTCCTATCTTCTTCCACAATTGTTGCATATTCCACCCCTATCACTATCTTTCCATCTTTCCTTCTGTACTCAATTTCCTGATTTCTTACATACCCATCCTCCAACAATTTCTCCATGAAATCCTTCCTTTGCTCGGGATTTTTGTAAAGATGCTTTAAATCCATTTTTTCAAGCTCTTCTCTGGTATATCCAAAAAATTTCTCAAGAGCAGGATTCACATCCACTATCCTTCCATCCATATTTATTCTGTAGAGTCCTTCAGGAGAGTTCTCAAATATGCTTCTGTATTTTCTCTCCGAATTTCTTAATGCCTCTTCAGCCATTATTCTTCTTATGGAGGATGCCACCTGAGCAGAGATGAGACGAAGTATTTCTTCCTCCTCCTTTCCATATGCTTTTGCATCCTCATAATCTTGCACCGCCATAACCCCCATCACTTTCTCCCCAATTTTAAGAGGTGTGCCCAGCCAGCAGGCGGAGGGGGTGCTTATCCTTTCCACTTCTCCCTTCCTTTCCATCTCTTCAAAAATTTCAGGAGTGACAAGAGCTGTTTTTCCTTCTCTGAGGAGATATCCTGTGAGTCCTTTCATGAGAGCATCATCATCTGGTTTTTCACCGTATCTGTCTGCAAAGTAGGGGAGAGCCAATTTCCTTTTATTTTCATCATAAATTGCTATGAAGAAGTTGTCTGCAGGCATCAACCCTTTTATTATTTCATGAATTGATTTTAGCATTTCATATAGCGAGTTGGAAGAATAGGATGCCTCTGCTATCCTGTATATGGCATTTCGTATATTTTCCATCTTTTTTCTGTATGTTATATCCTCGACAGTTCCAACTATGTAGGCTATTTTTCCATCCTTTTTTACCGCCTTCGCATTTTCCTCAATCCATATTATGCTGCCATCTTTCCTGTAAACCTGTGATATAAATTCTCTCACCTCTCCATATTTTTCCAGAGAATCTATGAATTCCTTCCTTCTCTCGGGATTAACATATAGCTTTTTTCCTATGTCATCTATAGATTCAATGAGTTCTTCAGGGGTTTCATATCCATATATTTTGGCGAGAGCAGGATTTACCTGCAGATGCTTCCCTCCTACAATGCTCCGGTATATACCCATCACCGCATTTTCAAAAATTTCTCTATATCTCTCCTCTGCTTCCTTCAACTTTTTCTTAAGTTCAACATTTTTGAAGGAAGCAGCGAGAACGGTGGCAAAGATTTCCAGAATTTCTATGTCTTCGGGAGAAAAGCCATTCCTTTCCTTCCTCTCGACATCTATTACACCTATGAATTCGTCTCCATAGATTATCGGAACAGCCACCTCACTTTTTATTCCCTCCGCCGCCTCTATGTATGCTTTTTCTTTACTTACATCGGGAACATAAATAGTTTTGCGTTCATTGGCACATTTTATTACTATGCCCTTCTCTCCATCCAGCAGAAGAGGCACACCTGGCTCGTAGATGCCGAGGGTTTCCACTATTTTCAATTCATTTCCCTCTTTTAAAAGGAGGGCAAATATGTCAAAATTGAGAACTTTTTTCAAAGCAGATGAGAATATGCTGCAGATGTCCTCCATGGACTCAGCCAGAGTTAATGATGATGAAAGATTGTAAAGTTCCACAACGCGCTCCCGCATCATGGATAAATGGATGCTCCATTTATAATCCTTACTTTTTAGCCATAGGAGAAAGGAATGGTTATAAATGATGCCCGTATTCAAGATTATGTTCTCTAAAAAATATGAGGAGGTAAAACTTGAGGATGTGAAGGAAGATGGGGCAAAGAATGTAAAAATCCAGTGGCTTATAGATGAAAAGATAGGGAAAACGTTTGCCATGCGCCGCTTTGTTGTCGCCAGAGGAGGGCACACACCATTGCATCATCATGACTGGGAGCACGGCGTTTTTGTTCTTGCAGGAGAGGGAG
>CAZWEL010000025.1:0-9438 GCA_964632955.1 uncultured Thermoplasmatales archaeon
TTAAGGGCATTCTGGCAGAGCCACACACTCCTTGCCTGATCCATGGTGTAGTTGCCGCTTATGTTGGGAGATGCATCACTTATCACTGCATCCACCTCTCTGGCAATCTCCCTTATTTTATTCAGCGTTTCCTCCTTGGTTATATCACCCTGAATGAAGATCACACCGTCTATACTTTTCATCGGTTGAATATCCACTGCTATAACAGTGCTGGCATATCTTGCAGCCACCTGACTCCATCCTCCAGGGGAGGCGCCTAAATCTATTACCACACCTCCCTTCCTCAGAACACCATATCTCTTCTGAATCTGGAGAAGTTTGAACGCACTTCTCGCCCTGTATCCCTGGCGCTTTGCCTCCTTATAGTAATGGTCCCTCTTCCTCTCCGAGTACCATCTCGTCATCACAGCACTATGTCAAGGTCGAGTTCCTCCGCCAGCTCCTTATACCTGTTCCTTATGGTTACCTCCGTAACTCCCGCCACATCCGCCACCTCGCGCTGTGTCCTCCTTTCACCACAGAGTATGGATGCAATATAGATGGCTGCTGCTGCCACTCCTGTCGGTCCCCTCCCGGAGGTGAGCTCCTTTTCCTCCGCCTGACGGAGTATCTCAAGCGCCTTGGTCTTTGTATCTTCGCTAAGCGAGAGTTCGCTGCAGAACCTCTCCACATAGTCCTGGGGCGAAGTGGGCATGAGTTTGAGGGTGAGTTCTCTTGCAAGGAAGCGGTATGTTCTTCCTATCTCCTTCCTGTCCACTTTGGAGGAGTCGGCGATTTCATCAAGAGTGCGGGGAACACCACACTGTCGGCATGCTGCATATACCGCCGCTGCAGTCACGCCTTCAATGCTCCTTCCTCTTATGAGATTCTTCTCAACAGCCCTTCTGTAGACCATGGCCGCCGCCTCCCTCACATTTCTGGGAAGCGACATGTTTGAGGAAATACGATCGAGTTCTGATAAAGCAGAGGCGAGATTTCTCTCGGAAGTGCCTCCCACCCTTATTCTTCTCTGCCATTTTCTAAGGCGGTAAAGTTGTGCTCTGTTCCTTGTGGGTATTGACTTTCCATAACTGTCCTTGTTCTTCCATCCTATGACAGTGCTTAATCCCTTATCTGCTGCTGTATAATCAAGAGGTGCTCCAGTTCTTGCCCTCTTTTCCCTCTGCTCCGGGTCAAAGGCACGCCACTCGGGACCCTGATCTATATACTCATCATCAATCACTAGACCACAATCCTGGCATACAAGTTCGCCCCTCTCATAATCTTGAACAAGATGCGTGGAACCACATTCAGGGCATTTCTCAATCTCCTCAACTTCGGCTTTTTTCCTCATTTTTCACCTCAAAATTTTTAAACTTTGTGGTAGTAAAACACTTCTAATATATAAAGGTTTTGTCCAATGATAGCATTATGCTTCCTCTTCAAATGATAAACATTTAAAAAGATTTATAATTTCCTCCCAGATGATTTTTCGGTGGTAAATTGAAGTATAGGATTGTTGGAAACAACCTTCAGATGGTGATAATTGATATGGAAAAGGAGGAAAAAGTTTATGCAGAGGCGGGCTCCATGGTTTACATGAGCCCCAATATGAAGATGGAGGCAAAGGCAAGGGGAGGTCTTCTTAAGGGAATAGGAAGAAAACTGGCGGGCGAAACCTTTTTCCTCACAGAGTTCACCCCTGAAAATGGAAATGGATATGTATCCTTTGCAGGTAATGCTCCCGGCACTATAATACCGATAGAGATAGAAAGCGGGAGAGAATTCATAGTCCAGAAGGATGCCTTTCTGTGCGCCGAGGATGGCGTGGAGCTAAGCATAACATTCCAGAAACGTCTCGGCTCCATGTTCTTCGGAGGGGAAGGATTCATACTGGAAAGATTGAGCGGAAAGGGGATGGCATTCGTTCATGCATGCGGCGATATGGTGGAGATTGATCTGAAGGAAGGAGAAAGCGTGAGAGTGGATACTGGAAGCGTGGTCGGATGGGATGCGGGTGTGGACTACACTATTCAGATGGTTAAAGGAATAAAGACCATATTCTTCGGAGGAGAGGGCCTTTTCCTTACCACCTTGAAAGGTCCCGGAAAGGTGATACTTCAATCAATGACCCTTCATAATCTCGCCATGGCTCTGCAGCCGTATCTTCCAAACCAGGGGCAGACCTCCGGCAGGAGCGGGGTGCTGGGCACATTCCTTGATGAAACGCTTGGAAAATAGTCAGTTCTTCTTCGTCTTCACCTCAATTTGCCATTCTGAAATGACAGAATAATCTATTCTTCTCAAGGGCGATAATCTACCATAAAATTTCTTCACAAAATCCATGAGCATTTCCATTTCTTCCTTTCCTTCTCCTTCAAAAATAATGGATGCCACATCCATGGAAGGAAGGGTCTTTCCGTATTCTCTTTCGTTGCCTTCCCCATCACATAAATCCCTCCTCCCATTTTTGAAGGGAGGGTCATAGAATATGGTTATTTTTCCATGTTTATTCCCTATAAAAGGCGATGCCCTCGTCCTCCTTTTCATGGATTTTTTTAATAATGGAAGAAAAATAAATTCCACCTCGTCTCCATCTTCGATACCATACTTTTCCCTTATGAAAACATCTGCTGCCACTTCCACCACATCCTCATGGCTTGTTTTTTGAGGAAGCATAACAAGGCATTTTATATCAAAAATTCTGCTGGGGAAACAGATAACGTCACCATATTCCCTCCCATTCTTTATAAAGCCAGATATGATATCTCCTCCCGCCGCCTTTATATCATTAAAAATTTTCCTCCCCACCTTTATATTCAACGTGCCGGGATAGGGCTTGATGCCATATTTTTTGAATATTTGTTCCCCATACTCCTGCATGGAGAGAAACTTTCCTCCCTCTCCCTTTCCAGAGACAACAATGCCCTTCATCCTCAGAGAGATTCCAGTTCCCTCAGTTTATTGAAAATCTTTGCTCCCTCCTGTGTGAGCTCATAGCCCCCATTTTTCTCTTCTATGAGTCCATGCTCTTTCAGTTCCTCTGTGGCATTTCTGGCAGCATGCTCTATGAGATGATGCTTTTTTATTATTCTGGAGAGAGATTTCTCGCCGGATGCCACCTCAAGAAATATTGCCTTTCTTACCTTGTTGGAAATGATGAAGCCCTCCTCCATTTTAATCGTATATATATACCTCTCCCATTAGATAAAGTTTTTCAAATATGTCAGTGGACAAAGATTTCGAGCAGGAGGGAATATAAGATGATGAGAAAAAGCCGATTTTTATGCTCAACCCTGTGTTTGGCTGACTCGGGCTATCACAGCCCTGTCTCCCACTCTGAAAATATAATATGTTTTATCCCCATCAAAACCTTCTTCAATAGAATTTCTCACTCTCCAGTATTCTTCAGGGGAGATGGAAAATCTAAGTATCGCCTTTCCCGCCTCCAGTTTTCTGAGCTCCCTGTTTATCTTGGAACGGGAGAAATTGCATGTCTTCATAACCTCATATCTTCTTAAAAAGGAGGAGGAGTAAATCCCATCCGAGGAAAGAAGAGAACGTTTTGATGAGGAAATCAAATAGCCATCGAAACTCAGCTTGCCCAGCAGATTTTTCAGAAGTCCTGCTTTCATGATGGTGCCATCAACCTCATATACATAATTCATTATTTTTCTTCCTGTCATTGCCTCCGCCTCCTCCTCAATATTGCTTACTCTTTCCTCTGACGGGAGAGATATGGCAGAGACATCGCATCTAGCAAGTTCCCCTGTATAAAGAGCTAACCTGTTGAGACGGAAATTGAGGGAGGTGTACTCCTTTTCCCCCTCAATCTTTATCTCGCTTCTGTGAATGCGGGGCGGAATCTCGAATGCCATCTTTTTTCCTTTATAAAGGGTGAATATATCCATCGGATTGGGAGAGAGGGTATCAAATTTCCTCCGCTCCTCCTCCGGCTCCCTGGCGGGGTCGCAGAATATCACCTCCTCGTCTATTCTACCCACAATTTTGCTTTCTAAGGCATTGCCTCTAATTACCTCAACATTCTCCAGTCCCATCGCCATTGCGTTAAGCATCGCCATCTTTGCCCTTGCATCATCCCTTTCCACCCCAACGCATCTCTCCGCATTTCTGGCGAAATATAATAACTGGATGCCCACTCCACATCCCAGATCTGCCACAGATTCTGCTCCTATTCTCTTTGCTCTGTATTCAGCCACCTGAGGGGGTGTGGCATATCTCAGACCAATTTCATCAAAAAGGAGATTTTCCGCATCCTTTCCAAATTTTTTTCTTGCCTTTATTCTGCACTTTGCCATCTCAAAAACCTTCTCC
Organism: uncultured Thermoplasmatales archaeon; assembly: GCA_964632955.1. Lineage (GTDB taxonomy): Archaea > Thermoplasmatota > E2 > UBA202 > JdFR-43 > JAGGZK01. The sequence goes on from CAZWEL010000025.1 coordinate 4,315, forward strand.
TTTGGAAAAATGCCTCCCTTTATTTTTTTAATTATCCTCTCCTTTGGATAACCTTTCCTTATCATCAAAACTGCCTTATTCACTTCTTTCTGTATCTTCTCAATATCGTACATTCTCCTTACTTTATAGCAAAACATAAAAATATCCTTTTTGATATTGCCTTATGCTTTCCTTTGCCTCTCCATCAAATTTCACGGAGGAGAAAGAATGATAAAGGTTAATAGAGACAAATGTTTATACTGTGGTGGCTGCGTGGGCATATGCCCCGTAAATGCAATAACATTATATGAAACCCGGATAGAAATAAGTGATGCATGCATTAATTGTGGTTTATGTGTAAAGTTCTGCCATGTGGGGGCACTGGAGGAAGTAAAATGAAGGTGGATTGTCTTGTTGTGGGAGCGGGTCCAGCAGGAAGCGTGGCAGCCAGAGAGATGGCTTCCCGTGGCTACCATGTGCTGGTTGTGGAGAAGAGACAGGAGATAGGGGCTCCCAAGCGATGTGCGGAGGGAATAACAAAACATGGACTGGAGAAATTTGATATTCATCTCCATCCTCTATGTATCTCTGGCAAAATAGGGGGGGCGATGCTTTATTCCCCGTCGGGGAAAAGAGTTACCATGGAAGGAAAGGATATGGAGGGCTATGTTCTGGAGAGAAAGGTATTTGAAAAATGGCTGGCATCAGAAGCGATAAAGAAGGGAGCGGAATACATGGTGAAGGCGCATGCCATAAACATGAAAAGGCAAAATGGAGCCTGGAGGGTGGATGTGCAGAGTATGGACGGAGAGATAAGCATAGAGGCGCCCCTTGTAATAGGGGCAGATGGGGTGGAGAGTAAGGTTGGAAAGTGGGCTGGCTTGAAGACGGTGAATAAAATTACAGATTATCATTCAGGCATTCAATTTGAGATGGCGGGCGTGAATGCAGATGAAAACTACATTCATCTCTTTTTTGGCAAGGAGGTTGCGCCTCTTGGTTATGCTTGGATATTTCCAAAAGCATTTTCTGCCAATGTGGGGCTTGGAATACTGGAGAAGGGAGCAAGCATGAAGGCATATGATTATCTCATAAAATTCATAAAGGAGCATGATGAATTTTTTGCTCACGCCCAGCCGGTGGAGATAAATGGCGGCGGCGTCCCCGTAGCCCATTTCACAGAGATGGTGGCGGATGGAGTGATGCTTGTAGGCGATGCTGCCCAACTCGTCAATCCAATACATGGAGGGGGGATGACGAGGGCAATTCACTCTTCCATAATGGCTGCGGAAGTGGCGGATGATGCGATAAAGAAGGGTGACTTATCAAAGGAAAAGCTTGCTGAATATGAGAAAAAATGGGAGGAAGAATATGGGGAGAAGACGGCAAAGTTGATGAAACTCAGAGCATTTCTTGAAAAACTTGAGGACAAGGACTTTGAGTTGCTTGCTGATATTCTTCAGGGAGAGGATATATTCGCTCTGACACAGGCAAAATTAAGTTTTCTGCTGAAAAAGGTTATCAGATATCCAAAGCTGCTGGGACTTGCGAGGAAATATCTGAGTGAGTGATGACATGCTTCCCATGAATGACACAGGTCCATCAATTTAACACCCAGATTGTAAAGGCAAGTCCATATGCTCCACCTTTAAACGCTTTCCAGTTTAACTTTTGTTTCATCTATGGCAACTCTTCCCTTTTTCTCACCATAAACAAATCTTTACATCTATAATAATTTCTTCATCTCTTGTTGATGGTGCCATGGCAAATCAATATCTTTATATAAACTGCTCTTTTATAAAGCAAAATGACCCTGCCCCCTATCGAAAAATGGATTGAAAAGCAAAAATTTGAGACCACCAAGGAGGTGGAAATTCCAGAGTTGTTGATAGACCAGGTTATAGGGCAGGACCATGCCGTTGAGGTGGTGAGACAGGCAGCCAAGCAGAAGAGGCATGTGATGCTCATAGGAGAGCCGGGCACGGGCAAATCCATGCTTGCTCGCGCCATGACCTCTTTCCTTCCAAAGGAGGAGCTGGAGGATATCCTTGTTTATCCAAATCCCGATGACCCCAATACTCCCCGCATAAGGGTTGTGCCTGCTGGCAAGGGAAAGGAGATAGTGGAAAATATGAAGATGGAGGCAAGGAAGAGAGAGCAACAGCAGAGCCAGCTCATGACGACTATTGTGGCATTCATAATTCTCGTTTCAATAATGGGGGCTGTATTCACTGGCGATTTGATGCTCGCTCTTTTCGGACTCATAGCAGGGGCAATGATTTATCTCATAGCAGGGAGGGGAAGCATAATCCAGAGAAGGGAGGAGGCAAATATACCCAAGTTGCTCGTGGGGCATGAAAAAACTGACTCTCCGCCCTTCATCGATGCCACCGCCGCCCATTCAGGCGCATTGCTTGGTGATGTTCGCCATGACCCCTTCCAGGCGGGAGGGCTGGAGACGCCGCCCCATCTCAGGGTGGAGGCGGGAGCAATACACAGAGCCCATAAGGGAGTGCTTTACATAGATGAGATAAATACGTTAAGTCTCCCCTCGCAGCAGCATCTCCTTACGGCGATACAGGAAAAAAAGTTTTCCATAACGGGGCAGTCGGAGAGGAGTGCTGGAGCCATGGTGAAGACGGAGGCGGTGCCGTGCGATTTTATTCTTGTTTGCGCGGGCAATCTTGATGCAGTGGCGGGGATGCATCCTGCATTGAGGAGCAGGATAAGGGGGTATGGATATGAAGTTTACATGAACAATATCATGGATGACAGCGAGGAAAACAGGCAAAAGTTAGTCAGATTTGTTGCCCAAGAGGTGAACAAGGATGGAAAGATTCCTCATTTTGACAAAAAGGCAGTTGCTGAGATAATAAGAGAGGCGCAGAGGAGGGCTGGGCAGAAGGGCAAACTTTCCCTTCGCCTGAGAGAGCTGGGAGGACTTATCAGGGTTGCGGGAGATTTGGCGAAGAATGAAGGAGCAGATGTTGTTACAGCAGAGCATGTAAGGAGGGCGAAAAAGATAGCAAGAAGCCTGGAACAGCAGGTGGGGGATAAGTACATCGAGAGGAAAAAGGCATACAAGTATTTTGATACGGAAGGAGCAAAGGTGGGCACCGTCAATGGGCTTGCCGTCATGTCTGCAGACCCATCTCTAAGCGAATATTCCGGCTTAATACTCCCTATAGTGGCGGAGGTGACTCCCGCCGGCTCAAAGGCAGAAGGCAAGTTAATAGCAACTGGAAAACTTGGAAGGATAGCAAGGGAGGCGGTGCAGAATGTATCGGCGATAATAAAGAAATACATGGGCGAGGATATTTCTGACAGAGATATTCACATTCAGTTCATAGGCACATATGAGGGCGTGGAAGGCGACTCCGCCTCCATATCCGTTGCCACTGCAGTCATATCCGCCATGGGACGCGTCCCGGTTCGCCAGGATGTTGCGATGACCGGCTCGCTTAGCATACATGGTGCTGTTCTCCCGGTGGGAGGAGTGACCGCAAAGATAGAGGCGGCGGCGAAGGCGGGAATGAAGAAGGTGCTGATACCTGCCGCCAACATTCAGGATGTTCTCATAGAGGAGGAATTTGCCGGGAAAATTGAAATTGTTCCTGTAACCAACCTAAAAGATGTGCTTGAGCATGCCCTCACGGGAAGGGGAAAAGGCATGATAATAAAGAAACTGGAGGCGATGTCTAGGTAACCCATCCGGGACCTACTTGAGCATAAATCACCGCTCTGTTGAGGGTGAAGGAAATTGGTATGTCTATCGTTATTGTCACATAATTACTTCCTGGAGATATAGTATAGTTGCCCGATGGTATCCCACTCCTTTCCATTTCATTCTCAAAATATTTTTTCCATGCACCAGGGAAGGATGTGCTTATGTTTATGGTGAGGGAATTTGCTCTGCATTCATATCTGGAAAGAGAGGAAAAATTTGTTCTTATGGAATATGTTCCATATCCAGCCACAGAGGTCTTTCCGGCAACCCCTCTCACATCTATGAGAGTTATATTGAAGAAGGATGGATTACCGGAGGAAATGAAAAGGAGAGGAGGATAAAGCAATGTATCTCCAGTGCTCTGATTAAGTATTACAGCACCTCCCTCAAATATGTAGTCCTGATCGACAAAATAGGCATTATCCGCATGATATTGTATGCTTCCCATGCTCGCTGAATAGCTTATGGTGGATGAAATGTATTTCCTGCATACCACCTCAAAGTTTCCATGATTTGAAGTGGAAAAGCTCATATTGAAGGGGGTCTGGAGATGGGGCAGTATCTCTGAAAGAGGATATTCACTATTAAGGAGATTTATGATATAGGAATTTCCTGATTTCAGTCCTACAGCCACCGTTTGATTGAATACTGTAGTGGTGCCGTTTATTATGCTCATGTTTATCTGAAGATGGTTGCTTCCGAAGTTGCCGATGCTCACTGAGATGTTAACTGTAGTTCGCATGTCATTTATGGATGCATTATAAAAATCACCCGAGGCAAGAGAATCTATATCCAGTTTGAAGGAATTTATGGAAAGAACGTAACTTAAATTCTGGGTGGCACCGTCATATGTGTATGTCTGGGCGAGCATTCCGGAGCCACTTATGCTGATGCCAAAGTTGCTTGAGGTTGTGGATAGTATTTCCAGTGATCCAAAGGCGCGGGAAGAGACAAAATATGGCAACTCTTTGCTTCCGAGAGTTATGGAGGTGGTAAGGGGTGATGCGCTTTGCTCCGTCGCCTCCAAATCCATGGAATATTTCAAACTGGCAAACTGATTCATCACATCATCCATGTGCTCCGCCTCCCGCTCCTTCATCCATTGAGGGATGTAGTATACCTGAATAACAACAAGTATGGAAACAAGGAGAGTAACCATGAGGATTGCAACTATCACGCCCACCTGACCCTTATTGTTCATCACTTAGTAAATTCCTCTTTGTTAAATAATTTTGCGATATTTTCTGGCAGGATGTAAATTATTTATATTTCCTCGCAATAAAAGAAAATGGAAAAGGAATGGAGAAATTTTACAAGTAGTGAGTTAAAAAATGCAGGTATAGAAGTGGAGGTGCCTTCTGGCTATGCTGAACTGGAAAAGGAGGCGGTTAAGGCGATAGAGGAGGCAACGCAGGCAT
>CAZWEL010000026.1:0-9417 GCA_964632955.1 uncultured Thermoplasmatales archaeon
GGAAAGGAAATATGCATAGGAAGCGTTGAAGAATTAAAGGAAATGGCGGAGGATATGCCGGAGCATCTTGACCTGCATCGCCCCTATGTGGATAGGATTGTGCTCAAATGTCCCGAATGCGGGGGAAAAATGAGAAGAGTGGATGAGGTGATAGATGCATGGTATGACTCTGGCTCCGCCTCCTTCGCCCAGTGGCATTACCCCTTTGAAAATGAAGAGAAGTTTAGGGAAAATTTCCCTGCCGATTTCATATGCGAGGCCATAGACCAGACGAGAGGCTGGTTTTATTCTCTGCTTGCTGTCTCCACCGTGGTTTTCAACGATGCACCATATAGAAATGTGCTCACCCTCGGCTTGATACTCGATGAGAAGGGACAGAAGATGTCCAAGAAGATGAGGAATTACATTGAACCCACTGAGATTTTTGAGAAATATGGAAGCGACTCCCTCAGATGGTATCTCATAACGGCATCACCTCCATGGCAGCCAAAGAGATTTTATGAGAAGGCGGTGAAGGATACGCTGAGCAAATTTTTACTCACCCTCTGGAATGTCTTTTCCTTTTACAGAACTTATTCCTCCCTAGACGATTTTGATTATAAAAGGGACATGGTTCCCGCAGAAAGAAGAATGCTGCTTGACAGATGGATACTTTCCAGATTGAATAATGTGGCTAAAGAGGTAAACGAAAAAATGGATGGGTTCGAGGTGCACAAGGCGGGGAGGTTGCTGGAGGATTTCATAGTGGAGGATTTGAGTAACTGGTATGTGAGGAATTCCCGCAAGAGATTCTGGAGTGAGGAAAGAGATGAGGCAAAGATGGCTGGCTATTCCACATTATACGAAGTGCTCACCACGGTGGCAAAATTGATTGCTCCCTTCACCCCCTTCATAGCAGAAAGGATATATCTTGACATGGAGGGAAGGGAGAGCGTGCATTTATGTGATTATCCTGAGGCAATTGAAGAGGCAATTGACCCATCCCTTGAAGAAAAAATGGAGATGGTGAGAAAAATAGTGGAGGAGGCAAGAGCTCTCAGGGCAAAGATGGGGATAAAGCTGAGGCATCCTCTGAGCGAGATAATAATAGTTTCTTCTGCCTTGGATGAAATGACGGATATCATAAGGGAAGAGGTGAATGTCAAGAATGTGATATTTTCAGATGATGAAAACAATTTTATGGAGAAAAGGGTGAGGGCAAACTATTCTACACTGGGCCCAAAATATAAACACATGGCTTCTAAGGTGGCTGAAAAAATAGAAAATGCATCTCTGGAGGAGATAAAGGACATGAAGATTGAGATTGATGGAAATGTGTATGAAATTGAGGAAGAGGACTATACACTGGAAGAGCATCCGAAGGAAGGATTTGCAGTGAGCAGCATAGATGGAATAAGGATCGCCCTCAATATTGTGCAGACACCTGAACTCATAAAAGAAGGGTTTGCAAGAGAGATAATCAGAAGGATACAGGAAATGAGAAAGGAGATGAATCTGGAGATGGAGGAGAGAATAGAGGTGGAGATGGACGGCGGAGAAAAAATGCTGGAGGGATGGCTTGATTATGTCAAAAATGAAACGAGAAGCAGGGAGATAAGATTCGTTGACGACCCCAAAGGAGAGCACACCAAGAAGTGGAAGATTGATGAGAGGGAAATAACCATAGGAATAAGTAGGAATTAACTCAAAATTCATGTTTCTTATCACCAAATCGAAATATTTTCTGGTATTCCAGAATGGAAAGAAAAATAAGAGGATTTATAGAGAGGGGAAAAATATTGCTTTCTTCGCTAGATCTGGATTTTACTATGAAAATATGTTGCGGGATAGAACATATAATCCAAGGAATTCATTCCAGAAAGTGTCTTTTGGGAAGTCCAGCCTATATGAATCGCTACCATACATTATTGTTAGCCCATCCATAAATTTGTTGGGGAAATATATTGACAAGCCGTGGGAACCCTTTTCAAAATCTCCATGATATTCTGCTATAACCGTTTCATTGAAAATTTGCTGGAGGTTTTTAATATCTCCTTGAATTTTTGAGTCAACTCCCATATTTAACAAATTCTGGATAAACCCATATAGATCATATAATTGGTATTCATCTGCATAATTTCTTCCAAACACTTTTGTATTATCATGGGCTTCCTTGATTTTGTTATAGTATTTTGGCCATTTCAATACCAAATCCTTGCTGAGTTTATTCACCGCATCTGCCAGATCATTTATTTTATCTGTTCTTACTGCGCTAATTGTCCTGTATTTAGCATACCTTCCTCCCAAATTTTCAACAAACTTTACTATTTCTTCCCCAAGTCCATAACTATCTATTCCCTCATAGTTATGATTAAGAAGTTCACATATGGGATTGACAATTCCCAATTTATATCCACTTAGCTGTTCGCTCCCAATATACACATCAACAACATCCCTCAATTCATAAACACTTTCAAGATTTCCCATAAGACAGGGAGCATTGAACATTAAAACATCAATCCCTCCTGCCTCCTCAAAAGCCTTCTGCATCTCTTCCATTGTAAGAGAATCATTGTCTGTAACATCTATGCAGGCGCCACGCCAGCCACCACCATGGTTATACATATCCATTATATACCTATCGGCAGGGAAATTCTGTTTGCAATAGTTTATGAAATCTCTCAGTGTTGTATAATCTCCCATGTTAACTTCGCCCATCTCCTTCATTAACTGTTTATGATGATATTCATCTATATACCATATTTTTGCTGGTCCACTATTTGTATCTTGGAGAACCACAGCATTGAATCCCTTTCCAGACCATGCCTCCACCACAAAATCATTTAATGGATCGTAGGCATTTTCGAAATCCGCATCGTCATATAGCATATATGTCCATTTTTCTTTTGGTTCCTTTTCGTTATATTCCTCTCTTATTCCATATGTTTTGAAACAAAAATCAAAGGCACGAGAAGTTCCCTCTCCCCATATTTCCCATTGCTTGCCATCATTCCCTCCTATATATGCATCTCCACGCATATACACATCACCCTTACTTCCCAAAAGCACATAATAATTCTCTTTGTTATCTCCTCCTGTGGTACTCATTATAATAAAATACATTTCATTTGGGGTAACATTGATGTCATCAAAATCAAATTCTATCCACTCATAACGGGATGGTATTTTTGACTGGTCGATCGTTAGAGAGGTTAAATCCTCTCCATCAAGATATTTTCTTATTGAAATGGTAATATCGTTGACATTTCCTCTCTTATACATCAGCAATTCAACCCTCGTCAAAACCGGCAGTGTTGGGACAAAAGACTGAGCCCACATCCAATACCCACATAGAATAGCACCACTTCCTGTTTGTGTTTGCTGCTGATCCAATTCATCATCACCAACAGAATATGAAACCGGGCTTATATCACATGAATAATCAATGACAACACATTCTATTCCTTTTTCTGATGATTTCTCAGATGTTACAGGAATTACTGGCATTAAAAATATTAATCCCAACAAAATACAAATTAACCCTCTTATCCTATTCATGCTTTTACCTCCAATAAATAATATATTATTGGTATAAATATTTAATAGCTATAAGATGCTATCAACTCTAGCATCAAGACAATGCTAAAATGAAAGTTGTATTTATCATCAGAGGAATTATCGGGTGAGAATTGCCATGGCAACATCTTCTTAGAGAGTGCATAGATACATTTTTTTCAGCATGCATGTCTATCGAAAATTGTTAAGTGATGGCGACATTTTTCTCACAAAAAGATTTATATCTCCCCATATATCACACTCATGGATATTGAGAAGTTGAGATTTGGAACAGAACTTATCAAGAGGGGATTCGCAAAAATGCAGAAGGGTGGAGTAATCATGGATGTCACCAATGCTGAGCAGGCGAGGGTGGCGGAGGAGGCGGGCGCCGTGGCTGTCATGGCTCTCCATCGGGTGCCGGCGGATATAAGGGCAAGCGGAGGGGTTGCGAGGATGGCAGACCCCATGAAAATAGAAGAGATAATGGATACCGTCACCATACCCGTAATGGCTAAATGCAGGATAGGACACATTCTCGAGGCAAGGGCTCTGGAATCCCTTGGCGTGGATATGGTGGATGAGAGCGAGGTTCTCACCCCTGCAGATGTATTCTTCCACATAGATAAGAGAGAATTTGTTGTCCCCTTTGTCTGCGGTGCGAGAAGCCTTGGCGAGGCGGTTCGCCGCATATGGGAGGGGGCTGCAATGATAAGAACAAAGGGGGAGGCAGGAACAGGCAATGTGGTGGAGGCGGTTCGCCACATGCGTCTCATGAACTACGCCATTGAGAAGGTTAAAAATATGGACGACGGAGAAATATATGCCCTTGCGGAGAATTATGCCCTCCCTTACAGAAAACTTGCTGAAAAGGTAGCGGAGGAGGGAATAAAGATAGGCGATGATGACCCCATATTTGGAAAGTACACCATGGTGGACATAGTAAAAGGGCTCGATGAGGTGCTGAAGGAAATAAGGAAAATGGGTCGCCTTCCAGTGGTAAATTTTGCGGCTGGAGGCATAGCCACCCCTGCGGATGCTGCCTTCATGATGATGCTTGGTTCAGATGGCGTTTTTGTTGGCTCCGGGATTTTCAAATCGTCGAATCCACCGGAATATGCGAAAGCGATAGTGGAAGCGGTGGAGAACTGGAGGGATGGAAAAATGGTTGCCAATGCTTCCAAGGGACTTGGAGAGGCGATGAAAGGGCAGGAGATAGACAAACTGGAAGAGAAACTCCAGACAAGAGGATTATGAGAGTTGCTGTCGTGGCGGTGCAGGGTGCGGTGAGTGAGCACGTGGATACAACAAGGGAAGCCATGAGGAAAATGGGTATTGATGGAGATGTGATCGCCACTCTTGAACCAGAGGAGATAGCAAAAAGTGATGCAATAATTTTGCCCGGTGGAGAGAGCACAACCATGGGGAAACTTATATGGAGGAGGGGCATAGCAGAGGAGATAAAGAGGGCTGCTATCAAAGGAAAACCTGTGATGGGAACATGCGCTGGCTGCATTTTAATGGCAAAGCACGGAGATGAACAGATAGAGAGGACAGGAACAAAACTTCTTGAAATAATGGATATATGGGTGAAAAGAAATGCCTTTGGAAGGCAGAGGGAGAGTTTTCAGACGGTGCTGCAGATAAAACATATAGGCGACGATTTTGAAGGAATATTCATCCGGGCACCCGCCATCCTTAAGGCAGGAGAAGGAGTGGAAATACTTGCCACTCTGGATGAATATATAGTAGCGGCGCAGCAGGAAAACATGATTGCCCTCTCCTTCCATCCCGAGCTTTCCGGGGATACAAGGATGCATGAATATTTTCTAAAAATGGCTATTTAAATCCAGCATACTCTATCGCCTTTTTAATATCCCTCTCCAGATATTCCACTAAAACCCTGTTATATATGCAGGCGGCGGGATGAAAGGTGGGTATTATTTTTATAACATGGAGTGGACTGTGAAAAACCCTGCCTCTTATGGCACTTATTTTTCCCCCCTCGAAACCATGCATTTTAAGAACTTCTGAGGAGGCAAAATTTCCCATGGCAAGAATCACTGATGGCTTTATCTCATCAATCTGCCTCCTCAAATAGGGAACACATGCCCTTATCTCTTCCTCCCTTGGATTTCTGTTGCCGGGAGGGCGGCATTTCACCACATTTGTTATATATACATCGCCCCTCCTCACTCCATTCTTTTCCAGTATTGATGTGAGTAATTTTCCGGCAGCCCCCACAAAGGGTCTTCCCTCTTCATCTTCTCTCCTTCCTGGAGCCTCCCCCACCAGCATTAAGCTGGCATTCTTTTTTCCCTCCCCTGGCACTGCGTTTTTCCTGCCTTTCCAGAGGGAACATTTTCTGCAGTTCCTTATCTCCTCCTCTATTTCCTCAAGCATTTTTTCTCCTCTCCTTTATCTCCCTTAGGTATGGATATCTTCTTACCGTCCCACAGTTATAGCATGTTATGGCAACGCGATGCCTTTTTAATCTCACCCTGCATGTTTTTCCGGGGAGGAGATAGGAATTGCACTTTCTGCAGAACCTTAATCTATATTCCTTTGGTATTCTCACAAGGTAACGCATTGCTATTTTTCTTGCAAGATAAACATAGCGATTTGCCAGCTCCATCCTCCCCTCCATGGCTCTTCTCTCCGCCCCTCTAAAGAGATGATGAATTCTCCGTCTCGCAATGGCTCTCCTTTCCCTCTTCACATTCTTAAAGAGAAAATATTACTTATGATTTGTGAATCACCATAACTCAACATCACCATAACTCAACCGAAAAGTTTATAAATTCCGCTTACCCCCTCCTCTGCTTATATACTCCATCAAAGATTATTATCAAGGTGATGAAACCGCATGTGAATAAAGCGCCCTGGTGTGGGCACATGCGGTTTTGAATTTACTTTCCCTTCCCCCTCCCCTCCTTCTTTTCTCCCCCTGCCATCCATATGACACGCTGGGGGAAGGGTATCTTTATTCCATTCTCTTCAAGTAGAACCTTTATTTTCCATAGCATCTCTGTCTTTACAGAATACCAGTGGCTCGATGGCGCCCATATCTTCACCACTATATTCACACTGCTCTCCCCAAGTTCCTCCACAAAAACATCTGGCTCAGGGTATTTAAGCACGAGAGGATGCTGAGCCAGTATTCCCTTTATGAGTTCTATGGCTTTGTTGGCATCGTCGGAATAACTTATGCCTATTCTGTATTCAAACCTTCTAGCTCCATGGGCAACATAATTGTAAATGCTGGAATTGAAAACCTTTTCATTGGGGATGCGAACATATATCCCATCCCATGTCCTTATGGTGGTGGATAAAACCCTTATGTCCTTCACCACCCCACTTATATCTCCCACGGCAATACTATCTCCTATTTCCACAGGTCTTTCCATCATGAGAAACAAACCGCTTATGAGATTACTCACCACCGTCTGGCTTGCAAACCCGATGACTATGCCCGCAACCCCTCCCGCCACCAGAAGCCCGCTCAATGAAACTCCCTTTGGCAGGGCTATGAAAAAGCCAATGATGATTATTCCATAATAGACAATCTTTTCTATGCTGCTAAGGGTGGTAGGAGAAACCTTTTCCTTGAGGCGTCTCCTTGTTATGGTTCTTGCTATCCTGGCTATTATTACGGCAATGAATAATATTACAGCAAACTCTATCATCTCGATTATTTTTATACCTGCCACCTCATAGTTGAGCGTATCCTTAATGGTAGCAAACACATTCATTTGAATCCCCACTCCATGTAATACTTTTTATCAAACTTTTTTATCCCCTTGGCGGCATATATATCTATTGAACCGTGCATATTCTTTGGCTTTCTGGTATTGAAGGATGTTTCTCCCGTTGTCTTATTCAGCAGGGTTATTACTCCATGCATGTACGCATGCTGATTGTAAAATAACTTCATATCAAAAGCCCTGAAAACCACCTTCTGTATTTCAACCCATTCATAATATTTATTTTCCACATCCACCCTGAGAATCCCTTCCTTTAGAGGATTCACCTCCGGCTCCTCTGGATAAACATCGCTCCTCCACCATCTGCATATTATCCCGCTTTCAGGGGGACCGTATAAAGCATATTTTCCCTTTACCGTGGTGAATATATCTATCCTCTCCACATCTTTTCTGTCAACGGTAAATATGCCCACCTCGAGAGGAAATTTGACATAGAATGTATTCTTCATGTCTGGTTCAAAGATGACCGGCTTCTTTAATTCCACCATTAAATGCTCAGCCACACCTATCTTTGGCATGTTTACTGGCTCAACAGGACATACAACAATGTTGCCATCATCCGCATATATTATCTTCTCCACTTCTTCCTCCTTTGTCTTCCTCCTATAAATTCTCCTCTTCCCTCTCCCTGTCACCTCTATCTCGAACTCCTCTGTCTTCACGTTCATGCTCAAATCATATTTTCCAAACACAATGTTATAGACAACCAAGTATAAAAAATTTATAAAAGACACTGCTTATCATTATGATACAGCAGGAGGCGTTTATTGAAAGGGAGGCAGGGAGCAATTTGATAGGGATAATATCTGATTCGCATGATAACATGGATGCAATAAAAAGGGCGGTGGATGTCTTCAACAGCAGGAATGCAATGCTCATATTCCATGCTGGAGATGTTGTTTCCCCATTCACCGCCGATGTTTTCTCCAAATTGAAGGGAGAGATGATTCTCATATATGGAAACAATGATGGTGATAAACTTTATCTGAAGAAAAAATTTGACGGCATTGGCACCTTTCATAATGACCCCTACATAGGAGAAATAAATGGAAAAAGTATAGCCATGACCCATAAGCCGGAAATAGTGGATGCTCTTTCCCTAAAATATGACATCGTGATATATGGGCATACCCATGAAATAGATGTGAGGAAGGAAGATTGCCTTGTGGTAAATCCGGGAGAATGCTGCGGATATCTAACAGAAAGGAGAACAGTGGCGATTATAGATTTAAATAAAATGGAGGCAGAGATTATAGAACTTTAACCCTCCATCTTCTCTGCTATTGCCTGAGCCATTTCTATAGTGGTGGCGCTGCCCCCCATGTCATATGTTCTTACCTTCCCTTCCCTTACCGCCTCCTCTATAGCATGCTCCACCATTTCAGCCTTCTCCTTTTCTCCCAGGTAGAGGCGCATCATCCCCGCAGCCCTTATGGTTGCTATTGGATTAACCTTGTACATCCCCGCATACTTTGGCGCAGAGCCATGAACCGGCTCAAATAGAGCATAATCATCGCCTATATTTCCCGCCGCAGCAAAACCGAGTCCGCCAACAAGCTGATTCGCCAGATCCGAAAGAATATCACCGAAGAGATTTGATGTGACAATGACATCATAATTCTCTGGATTCTTTATGAGCCACATTGCCATGGCATCTATGTTTGCCTCATCCATCTCTATCTCGCCATATTCCTCATGAATTTCTCTTGCCACCTCAACAAAAAGTCCGCTTGTCTCCCTCAGAACATTGGGCTTCTCCGCCACCGTGACCTTGCGCAGCCCATTATCTTTGGCATATTCAAATGCCTTTCTTATTATTCTTTCAGCCCCTTCCCTTGATATAACGCGGAGAGATATCGCCTTCTCCTTTCCCACAAATTTTTTGTATTTTTCATGTTTTGTCAGCACCCTCTCCAGTTCCTCAGGCACAGGACGATATTCCACACCCGTATACAAGCCCTCAGTATTCTCTCTGAAGATTACAAGATTGATGTTCTCCTTGAAATTCAGGGGATTGCCCTCATACGCCTTCACAGGCCTTATGTTGGCGTAGAGATTGAATAACTGGCGCAATGCCACAATGGGGCTGTAATACTCCAGACCCTTCCCCTGCAATTCC
>CAZWEL010000027.1:0-8926 GCA_964632955.1 uncultured Thermoplasmatales archaeon
GCTGCTATGTTTTCCACAGTCCCCCATTTCACCATGCTCATCCCGCCCTCTATGAGTCCAAAGCCAATAATCCCTCCTATGACGGCGTGGGTAGTGGAGACGGGCAGCTCCTTCCAGGTGGAGAGGGTGACAAATATTCCTGCAGATAGCAGGGCGGCCATGAAACCCAGCATGAGCTCATGGTCGGCAATGATGGCAACATCCACAATCTTGTTCTGTATTGTATCCGTAACATGCTTTCCCACAAGAACCGCTCCGAGAAAATTGAGGATGGATGCGATGACTAACGCCTGGCGAAGCGTTATTGCGTTGGAGCCGACGGCAGTGGACATGGAGTTTGCCACATCGTTTGCCCCTATGTTCCAAGCCATGTACAACCCTGCAAATATGGCGATAATCACAAGTGCAATAATCATTGGTGGGAAATGTTTGTAAAAATTTATAATTTGCTATGGATTTCAAGAATATGATAAAGGCATACATTCTCGTACTCACCTATGTGGGCAACCTCAATACAGTTCTTGAGGAAATGAGGAAGATAGAGAATCTTGAGAGCATTGCGGTGGTGGCTGGTGACTATGATATAATAGTGAAGGTGGAGGTGGAAGAAGTGGAAGAATTGATGGAGGTGACCAATAAAATTCATTCCATAAAGGGGGTTAAAAGAACCAACACACAGGTGATAGAGAAAGAGATAAGAGAATGAGGATAAGAATAAGGAAGAAAAACCTGTTCTACCTTCTTGCTCTCCTCTCCTCCGTTATAGGAGCAGGAGTTACTGTAATAGACACCTTCATCACCATAAAATATGATATAAATACATGGAGTTTGTGCCTTGTTGTATTCCTTGCCGGTATTGTTATCACCTTCATTCTCGCCCTCCTTCTTTCCATTCCTGTAGGAGGAAAGCCAATAGGAGCAAGGATAGACCCTTCCTTTCCAGGGTTGAGATTGCTAAGGAAGGAGGAGATACCATATCAGGTTGTTGCAGGATTTGGAAATGCTGTAGCCACTGTGGGCTATTTCTTCATAATATCCATATATCAAGACCCATCCACCATACTCTCCTTCTTTGAGGTTGTTATTTTGTATCTCCTCATCACCGAATCCATAGCAGAGAAGAATGCCCCATCCATGGCGGAAGTGGAATCATCGATAATAGTAACCTTTGGAGCCATAATGGCATCCTTTTCATTCACCGGCGAATTAAACCTTGAGGGGTTGCTCATTGTTTTTCTTGTTTTAAATCCCGCATGGGTGATATTTTCCATATATCAGAGGAAATTGAAACTTTTAAGAATAAACGATAGACCCAATGATGCCATAAACATAAGATTCTGGAATCTTGTTTTCACAACCCTATTCACTGCCATCATGGTTTATTTTATAGACGCAAGGCATTTTTTTGCCGCCATTGCCGCCCTGAAATACTGGCCTATTTTATTTCTTTCCATGGGAACCACCTTTTTCTCCTATATTTTCTACATTCGTGCCCTAGGGCTGGGAAAGGCCAGCGTCACGCAGGCGGTGAAATCATCCACCATCATATTTTCCATTCCTTTTTCCTTCCTCCTCGCAGCATATCTTCCAATATCCTTCTATGAAAGCATTCCCCAGCTTGTTATCAAATTGATGGGAATCATACTCGTTATCATGGGAGTGATTTCCTTCGCCCTTACAGAGGTGAGGGCTTACATATTCATAAAGGCGAAGACAGGACACCCAAGCATCACCTTGATAAAGGACATATGGGCGATAAAAGGTGTCACGGCGGTGGCGGCAGTGGCTGGGAAATATGACATAATATCGAAGGTGAGGATGAGAACACTGGGGAAGGGATTTGAGAGGATAATAAGGGAACTTGAGGGGATAGAGGGGATAGAAAAGTTTGAATGGCATTCCATATTAAAGGAATGGGAGGAAATATGAAGATAGGTGTAATAGGTGGCACGGGATTTTATGAGGGCGAGGGAGAGGAGATAGAGGTGGAAACAGCATATGGAAATGTGACTGTTTTCCATTTTGAGAGGGGAGGAAGGGATGTATTCTTTTTACCACGCCATGGAAAGAAGCATGTTCCAGCCCATGCGGTTAATTATCATGCAAATATTGAAGCAATGCATGTGATAGGAGTGGAAGCGATAGTGGCAATAAATACGGTTGGCTCCATGAAAAAAAGCATAGAAATCGGATCTTTCTTCGTCCCCAGCGATTTCATAGATTTCAGCGGGAGGAAAAGCACATTTTTTGATGATGAGGCAGTCCACATAGACATGAGTGAACCCTTCTGTCCCGTCATAAGAAAAATTCTTCTTGAGGAGGCAAAGGGGGCGAAGGAAGGCATATATGCTGTAACCAATGGGCCCCGCCTCGAAACGAAAGCGGAGATAGATATGATGAAAAATTTCGCCCATGTGGTTGGGATGACATTATCGCCAGAGGTGATACTTGCAAGGGAGAGAGGGATATGCTATGCATCCATATGCATAGTTTCCAACTATGCGGCGGGAATGCAGGAAAGTCTTGACATAAAGGAGATAAAGAGGATCCATGCCAGTAGAAGGGATGAAATCATTTCAATAGTGGAGAGAACCATTGTAAGAATTCCAGAGAGGAGGAATTGCAGGTGCAGATATGCTGCAGAGAAGGGAAGATTATAGTATGGATGAAATGCTGGAATTCGTCTTTTCCATTTATAAAGCAACGGGAGAAAAATATCCACTCCTGGAATGGATGGATGATAAACCAGCCATGGATGATTTCCCCTTCTTCAAATCAATATATGAACCATTTCTAATCAGAAGAATGGAGGAGGAATTTGACGAATTGTATGTATGGGGTGAGAAAAGCATAGAGGCAACCGCCGCCTTAGTTTATAAATTTGAGGGAAAAAGCGTGGAATGGATTCCTTCGTCGCTGAAAAATGAGAAAAATGTCTTCATAGAATTTTTTATGGTATCTCCGTCTTTATGGGGGAGGGGCTATGGAAAGAAAGTTCTTTCCTTCTTGCTGGAGAAAATAAAAAGCATGGGAAAGGATGCTTATGTTTCAACATCACGCCACATAGACGCCTTCGATTTTTACAGAAAGAATGGCTTTAAGGAAGTGGAGCAGCACGGCATATTTGTCATAATGAAGTATGATTGGGGCAGTGGGGATTTATAGGTAAATCAAGGATATCAAAGAAGTTTCTGCTCCCATCGAAGTAAAATATGTTTCTTATGTAATTTTCTCTGCCATGTGTGATTTTCAACGCTTCCTGCACCTGGATGGCGGCTATTATACTGGTTGTATTTATGTCTGCGGCAATCTTGGGCTCGAAATAATGTATATCCTTGCCGGTGCAGCTGAATCTCTTCTGCATTATTTTTGCATGCGTTGCATTCATCCCGCATTCTAGGCAGCTTGTTTCCGGGGGAATAACCACCTGTACCTTGCCTATCTGTCCATGAGTGGCGCCATCTATGTAGGGTATGCGAAGGGAGTAGCAAAAAGCATTTATGTGGAGGCGGGCTGCCACATTATCAACGCATCCCATAACGATATCATGTTTTTTTATGAAATCCTCCGGAAAATCCTGTATCTGATTTGTGTAATACTCCACCTCTGCCTCCCTTTCCATCTTTCCTATCTTTTCGGCAATCACCTCTGCTTTATATCTCTCCTGCTCAGCATCCGCATCGCTGAAGAATACGCATCTGTTCAAATTTGATTTCACTATTCTGTCCATATCAACTATGGTGAGGTGGCGATAGCCTGATAAAATCAAATCTTTGCACACCTCGTTGCCAAGCGCCCCCGCCCCCACCACAAGTATGTGCTGTTCCCTCACTTTATCTACATCATACCATTCAAAAAGCTTCAATCGGCTGTATTTATCCTCATCCAGTTCACCAGCCCTTATTTCCATGAAAAATAATAAATTATGGATTTAAAAATCTGAAGATTTGTATAGATGCTTTATTCTTTCCACCCCTCCTATTTTTTTAATGTATTCCCCCACGCTGAGGGGAACAAGATGCTCCCATTTTTCTCCCTTTGCCATCTTCTTCCTTATAATTCTTCCTTGATACTCCTCTCTTCTGTAAAATGGCGTATTCTCAACCCTGTAGCCCTCTTTCTCAAAGATTTCCATTATGAGGGGATTGTTGGAGAGCACCACTTCAAAGGAAGGCACAATTTCAGCCACATGTTTGGCATAGATGCAATATCTATTTATATCCGGCACTGGAATTATATGAAATTTTTTTATTCCAATCTCATCCATCGCCAGAGAAATCATCTCATATCTCTCTCCAGCAGTGAAGGGATTTTCAAAGGAAAAACTCTGATAGGCGGAGCCAATCACAAATATGATTTCATACTCTCCAGCATTCTTTACCATCTCCGCATGCCCTTTATGAAATGGCTGGAACCTTCCTATAACTAAAGCCCTCATTGAATACACAATCGGGGCAATTAATTAAATTTTCCGATTTTCCTCATTGTGATAGCCTTCCATATAACTATTCCATGATTTTCTCCTGTGTATGCCTGAAAATTTATAAATCCATTTAAATAGTTGCAAGATTACAACTATGGAAAGATGGAGAGCATATGTTCAGCTCATGCGTCTTTATGGAATTTTTATGGCTATGATGCCTCTGCTGGGCGCCCTCTCTAATGGAATTTTTGATAAACTCTTCTTTCTCCTTCTTGTGGGCATATCAGCCAACATATTTGGTTTTATCCAGAATGACTACTTTGACATAGAAATAGACAGGAAATCTGGATATGTGGCGGACCGCCCCCTGGCGAGCGGCGTCATATCGAAGCAGGAGGCGGTCATGCTCATGGCACTTCTTTTTATCATTTCAGCTGTGATAACCCTTGCCTTCTTCACATATCTTTCCTTTATCTTCCTCCTCATCTATTATCTTTTTTACACCCTCTACAACAAATTCAGCAAGAAATATCCATGGATGGAATATGCACTGGGGATGGCGGGGACGATGATTTTTCTTGCGGGTGCCACCTCTTTAAAGGAGAGCATAAATACGGCAACCATGCTCATGGCGTTTCTTCCCCTTCTCAAATATGCATTCAATGTTGGTGTTTCTGCAAATCTCAAGGATTTGAAGTATGACTCAATGCAGGGTGTTATTACCACGCCGGGAATATTCGGAGCATATGCGGATGATATGATTCATATTCCCATCAGTTTCATAAGATATGGATATGCTCTCAAACTTGTATTTTCCACAATAGCCCTCGCAGCCCTTTATTTCTATCCCCTATATTTCTCCCCTTTTCTCCTTCTTGCTTCCATTACTGGAATGCTCTATACCATGACAAAAATATTTGAGAATGTTAATAACAGGTCTAAAATGCTTTTTTATGCGGAGATTCATGAAATTTTTACCTATGCTGTCATTGCTTCCATACCATATGACTACATTGCCATCCATTCAAGCGTTTTCCTTGCCTTCTCTGTCCTTATACTCCCACCCCTATGGATACTTTCAGTTATAAAAATCATGCTCGGCGGAAAGCCCCTTGAATAGAATATTCCCTTTCTCCCCATCTTATTCTCTTTATGAAAGCTGAAGATATTATGTTGTAGAATATGATGAAGGAAGCAACCGGGCGGAGGAGGAAATGATAAGCAGGATGAAGAAATCTTTCCCTCGGATATTCCATTAAATGGAGATATGTTCTGTATTCCTGCAGTCCTCTCACAAAGTCAAAAAGGAGGGAAGAAAGCAGGAGAAATCCAAGAAGAGGATCGATGAAGAGGTATATGAATCCGGCAATATTGGATATTCTCAGTCCTGCATTGAAGAAAAAGGCGGTCACCCATAGGGAAGGGAAATAATACCTCAGCCATGCAAATTCTCTGTTCATCCATGAAAAGATTTTCCTTTCCGGCAATGATTCCACCATCGCTTGAGGGACAAATCTTATTTCCTCTCCCTTCTCCTTCATTACTTTTGTAAGTGTCAAGTCATCCACCAGTTCTCTTTTCCATATCCTTTCTATATCATATTTCTCAAAGATGTCTTTCCTTATAGCCGTTGAACCGCCCCAGGCAAAGTTGAAGCGGGGATAGAACATGATGGCGGCGATGGCGGCATTCCATACACAGAGCAGAGAGGGAGAGAAGTACCATCTGTAGGTGGTGGATATGCTATCCATAGATGAAATCAGATATCTCATCCATTTTTTATGGGGGATTATATCATCATCCGCAAATAGGTATATCTCTCCAGATGCATGCTTTATTCCAGTTAAAAGGGCAGAGTTTTTACCACCACATTCCTCATATTTTTCTGAGATGATGACCCTCGTTTTTTTGCTTTTAATTCTTTCCTCCACTTTTTCCTTTTCTTCCTCATAATCCACCACCACTATTATTTCATAATTTTCATACTCCTGATTTTCGAAGGGTTCGAGATTTATGTTTCCTCTTGAGGGAATTATGACACTGACCTTTCTTCCATTTTCTCCATCATCCGATCTGCCATATTTTTTCCTAACAATGAACCATGATACTATTGCCAGAACTCCCCCCGCAAAATTCAGAATCCCCGCACTGAATAAAAACAAATGAAAGGGCTCCACATCTGTATCTTTCAAATTCTATTTAAGTTTTTTCAAATAAATTTTAACTTTCCTTGCCATATATGCTGAGATATGTGGCGGAAACCTCATCAGTTATGTATACATCCTTTCCCGCCTTTTTTATTACAACCCCATCATCCATCGCTTTTCTTGCGTCCACCACCAGTATTACAGGATTCTCCACCCTTGTTTTTCCCGCCTCCATTGCCTTTTCCAGATTTCCGCTAAGATGAACCTTATTTCTATCTGTTGGCAGCAGACCCTGCTCCAGAACTATTTCCGCCTCTTCCTCAGTTACGGGATAATATAGCACATCAACATCTGCATCAGGTAAATCGGATAGATCCACCTCGATGGTATGGGCATAGGTTGCCCTTATCTTTCCTTCTTTCAACTGATATCTTCCCTTCTCATCTGTGAGGGCGAGAGCCACAATATGCTTTTTCTTAAGCCAGTAAAATCTGTCTATTTTGTTCTTTATCGCCTTTCTTATCTCCTCCACATCCCCCCATCCATGCTCATCCAGCTGGACATTAAACTGCTCTGGGAAGTGGCGTAGAATGCCCACAAGAATGCTGCTCAGCTTCTTAACCTCCCAATCATCCATAAGGAATTTACCATCCTTGTTGCATACAGGGCATTTTATGCCCCTGTAGAAGCCATGTTCAGGACATTCTGCAAGCATTGAACTTTGAATGTAAGCCAATATAAAAATTATTTCCTCAGCTCGCCCATTGTTGTGGTGCGCTCCGCATATGCATTATGCTTATGTATGGATTCAAAACTCTCGCTTTTTGCCACCACCAATGTCTCATCATCCATGTAATCATACTTTCCCATTATTTGCTTCAAAATATCTCTAACAACATCCTCCACGAACTTTGGATTTTCATGTGCTTTCTTTACAACCTCCATCTCGTCGCTCCTTTTAAGAATCTCGAAGGTGGGACTGCTCATGGCATTTTCAGCAATGAATATTAAATCATCGGCATCGATGCTCCCATCGTTCTGCATTATTATGGTGGCAATGTTTCTCTGATTGTGGGTGTATTTCTCCCCATAAGTCTTCTTTATATTCTCCATGGCGCAGGGACAGGCGGTCATGCCCGTCACCTCCACTCCTATAAATATTTTTTTCTCCTCTCCTCTCTTGAGAAATGCCCTTCCCATTATTTTATAGGGCTCGAGAGTTTTTTTCCCTCCGGGTGTTTCTCTTTCGAGGAAATAATCTGAGGATGCAATCACCTCTGCACAGCTTGCATATTCATGGCGCTCAAGCAACTTCTCTGCTATCCTCTCACATAAATATTCTATGCCCTCAGATGGCTTTCTTATTGATTCATCCACAATTTCCTCTATCACCTCCGCATTTCTGGATAAATCACTTCCCTTCCTGCTCGCTGGCAGATCAACATATAGGTTTATGGTGGCAAGAAGGGTAACATCTTTTCCATTCCTTCTCACCTTTATGGGCTTTTTTATTCCCTTTATTCCCACCCTCGTCAATTTGAAGGTTGCACTTGGCTTCCAGGATTGCACATCAGGCAATGCCATGCTAATGCAAAAAATTACTCTATTTAAAATGTTTGATGCCGCAAAATTCTAAACAGCAAAAATTCTAAAGCAAAATTTTTATTCTCACAATAGTTTATTTTTGGTGCTGAAATGAAAAGAGTGCAAATTATTTGCATTTTTGCTGTTACACTTTTTCTTATTTCTGTATTTCCTGCTTCAAGTATGGGGCATAACAGAAGGAAAAGTGAAAAATTTCTGGAAACAGATTTCCGTGAAATAGCAGGTATTGATTACAAACCATTCTCTTTATCCAACCCGTTAAAACATGGCATATTTTCATACTTTCTTTCCCTCGCAGTCTCAAGAATAAAGATGTTACTGAACCTTTACGGTGTAGATCAGAGTCAGGAAAAAAGTGATGGCTATTATGAAATTAGAGGGAACACATGGTGCGCTCAGTCATTTATTCCCCAAACATATGGTAAACTCACCCATGTTGAGATTTATATGAAAAAACAGATGAGAAGCATGTTCCTACCATTTTTGTTTAAAAGAATGAATGACTGGTGGAATCAGAATTTAGGCAATATCACTCTTTCTATTTATGACACCCTTTCCATAAAAAATAAAGAGCCACTAACCTCTGTTACTTTGTCCAGGGATTCCATTGCCAAGAAGGACGGTTGGATTCTTTTTGATGTCCCGGATATTGATGTCTGGATTGGTGACACATATTATCTTGTGTTGCATACTACTGGTGGTGGTGATAAGAATTATTACACGTGGTATTATGGTAACGGTGATCCTTACG
>CAZWEL010000028.1:0-8507 GCA_964632955.1 uncultured Thermoplasmatales archaeon
ATAAAACCCCTCCTGTAACCACAATATATTTTGGCATAAATATAATAGAAAAGGCGTTAAAAGAATTAACGGTTTTTTGGATATAATGTCCTTACACTCTCCATGGAAAGCTGGAGACACGCCATAAAATCATTGATGGTATGAAGGGCTGATAGAGCATTTTTTTCTTCCAGTTTTGCCACCACATTCCTCCCGTTAACACTAGTTTCTATATATCTCTCATTATCAACCCGTAGCGCCTTTTCAATTATTCTTGCCTCTTCCTCATTTCTGCACTCTATTTCAATTTCACATTTTATTTCCATATCTCACATACACCTCCTCAAGTTTTATCGCCATTTTTTCAACAGTATAGTTCCTCACAAATTTTTTTGCCCTTTCTGCAATTTCTTTGTCCTCCAGCGCCATTAATATCTTTTCTGCAAACTCCTCATCGCTATCTGCACTGGCAAGATATCCGTTTTCTCCCTCCTTTATAAAATCAGGCAGCGCCTTTTCCCTGGAAGCCACCACAGGCACGCCCGCCGCCATCGCCTCGAAAGCCACCAGTCCCTGTGTTTCATATTTTGAAGGAAATGCGAAAACATCTGCTGCTTTGTAGTAGTCAAGCAATTCATCATCATTGACAAATCCGGTAAAGATGAAATGGGAGGAGAGTTGCATTTTTTCCACCATTTTCTCCAATTTTTTTCTGTGGGGTCCTTCGCCTACAATAATAAAAACCGCATCGAGTTTTTTTATTATGCGAGGAGCCGCCTTTATAAGAACCTCTATATTTTTTTCTTTTACCACCCTCCCCACATGGAGTATTATTTTTTTATCCGGAAATCTTTCTTTTATTCTTTCTCCATTACCTTTTTCAAACCTTTCCATGTCTATTCCCGTTGGAATTATCTCAAAATTTGCCTCTGGAATTATTTTCATCAACCTTCTTTTGACATAGGGGCTCGGCACCACTATGCATCTGCATCCGGCTGCATATATCCTGAGCCATCTGTAAATGAACTGTTTTGTCTTTTCTTGGAGGAAATTGTTTTTAAAGAGGAGATAAACGGAGTCATCTATGAATGTATGGAATGTGAAAATCATGGGTGTGTTTGTTTTAATGGATGCAATTCTGGCATGCAGTCCCGTTATTCCAGGAGAATGGGAATGTATTATATCTGCATCAATCTCTTTTATTATCCGGGATGTTCTTCTTGAAAGTAGGGAAAGAGGAGTGGGAAATTTATATTGGGGATAGGGGGGAAATGTGAAACTTTTGTAATAATATGTTCTTTCCTCTTTCCCTTCCCCAGGAGCAAATATATAAATGTTATGCCCCCTTTTCTCCATCTCCCCCATGAAAGATAGAAGAGATGTTACAACTCCATCTCTGTTTGGAAGCCAGGTATCTGTAAACCATGCTATATCCATTTTACTCCCGTTATTTTCATTGCCAGCACCACAGATATTAATGCCACCGCCTCCCCTCCCAGCACGTCCGTGAGCCAGTGTATGCCGAGATAAAGGGTTGCTATGGGAATGGATATCGCCAGCACAAGTGCCACATATTTATATCTCTTGTAATCCCTTATCCATGCGGTATATGCCATCAGGGCGGAGAGGGCTGAATGCATGCTGGGGAAGCAGTTGTTGAGGGTGGTGAAACTGAAAAACACATCTATCACACTGGGCCATATTTCTTCCAGACGAAATTGTATTTGGTTGCCCTCATACCATCCATAATGCTGACTGCTCCACCATGTATCATGAACTGGAAAGAAGAGGAGAAAGGGAAGGGCTATGGCTATGGCTATTGCATAACCCACAACAGCAAATTTAAGGGAATCAACATCCTTGGATATTATGTAAAGAACAGGGGTAAAATATATCAAGAATGGAAACCCTATCATATATACAAAGACGAAATAATAGTCCAGCACAGGATTCCGGATTGCTTGGAATAGAGATACAACATCCCCCTCCATGTTGTATATTTTTCTTGTGAAATCCAAGCCAAATCTTGCATCCACTATGGGGTCTATTTTTACGGAAATAATGAATAGAATTGAAACAGCTATAAAAAGGATGCCGAGAGCTATTAACTGAGGAAAATCAACATATCTGATATGCTTCACCCTGCTCTCCCTGAAGAGAAATATTCCTGTTATGGCCAAGAATAGGTTTACGGTCAAAAGGAGCAGGGTTACCTTCATCTTAGAAAGATATATGCGACGTTTAAGAATTTTTTGATTTTATATTACGGGATGCTAAAGTTTTATTAACCCTCCAGTTATTATATTCTGGATGAATTTCAAAGGCAGAGATGTTATAAGCATAAAGGATTTTTCTCGGGAGGAAATTCTACATATTCTTGAAATTGCTGAAAAAATGCTGCCCATAGCAGAGGGAAAGGAAAAAAGCGATTTACTCCATGGATACATAATGGCATCCCTCTTCTTCGAACCATCCACCAGAACGCGCCTTTCCTTCGAGGCGGCAATGAAGCGACTGGGTGGCAATGTCATTGGCTTTGCCCGTCCCGGGACGACGAGTTTGCAGAAAGGGGAAACGATGGCAGATACCATAAGAACAGCAGAATGCTATTGTGATGTGATAGTAATGAGGCATCCACAGGAGGGCTCTGCCCGCCTCGCCGCCGACTTTGCAAAGGTGCCAATAATAAATGGTGGCGACGGCGCGGGTCATCATCCAACACAATGCCTGCTTGACCTTTTCACCATAAAGAGGGAAAAGGGAAAAATAGAGGGGAACAGCGTTGCTCTCATAGGGGATTTGAAGTATGGGAGGACAGTTCACTCCCTTGCATATGCCCTTGCCCTCTTTGGTGTGGACATGAAGTTCGTCTCTCCTCCAGAGCTGCAGATGCCAAAGGAAGTGGTGGAAGAATGCAGGGAGATGGGGGTCGATATAAAGATAGAGAACTCTCTTGATAACATAGAAGATATTGATGTTCTTTATGTGACAAGAATACAGAAGGAACGCTTTCCCGATCCGGAGGAATACAGCAGGGTGGCTGGCAGTTATAGAATAGATAAAAAACTCTTGGAGAATGCGAAGAAAGATGTGACAGTGATGCATCCTCTTCCCAGGGTGGATGAAATTTCTCCCGAGATAGATTCCATGTCTAATGCTGCCTACTTCCGCCAGACCTTCAATGGCATTCCTGTAAGGATGGCTCTTCTTGCACTTGTGTTGGGGGTGGTTGAGTGAAGGAATTGAAGGTTCAGCCCATTAAGGATGGAACGGTGATAGATCACATTCCTCCGGGAAATGCCCTCAGAGTGATTCATATTCTTGGTATGGAGAGGGAAATTCCCGATTATGTGATAAGCATAGCGATGAATGTGACCGGGAAAAGAGGGAAGAAGGATATAGTGAAAATAGAAAACAGGGAGCTGGATACCAAGGAAGTGGATAAAATAGCCCTGATAGCTCCAAATGCCACCATAAACATAATAAGAAATTACGAAGTGGTGGAGAAGCACAGGGTGAAGGTGCCGGATGAGATAGTGGGTATAGTTAAATGCAGCAATCCAAACTGCATTTCAAATGGGAGGGAGCCGGTGGAGAGCAGATTCATAGTGAAAAGCAGAGAGCCACTGAGAATAAAATGTTACTATTGCGAGAGGGAACCAGAGGATATCTCCTCGCAGATAATATAGTATAGATTTTAATATCATCACGCATACAAATTGTGGAAAAATACGATTACGCAGTATACGCCACCATCGCATCTGCTATCTGGGGAACCTCCTTTCCCATCACCAAGATAGGGCTGAATTATTTCTCTCCCATCATCTTTGCCTTCCTCCGCTACCTTCTGGCGGGCTTTCTTTTTCTCATTATCTCCCTTCCTCTCAGTAAATTTAAAGGAATGGATATGGGGCGGATTTCCATACTTGGATTGACAGGAGTTACTATACCCACCCTCCTCCAGAACTTCGGTTTGCAGAGCACCTCCGCTCATATAACTGGTTTCATTCAGAGCACAGGACCAATATATACTGTTCTCCTTGCCTATGTATTTCTGAGGGAGAAAATAAATGTTTACAAGATAGCAGGAATAATACTGGCAGTTATGGGTGTCTATATTCTCATAAGTCCGCAAGGTGGGGGTGATGTCAAGGGCAATGTTCTTGTCCTTCTCTCTGCCATCTCATATTCCATTGGGGGAATAGTGGCAAAGGGTTTGCTGAATGATGGATATAGAGGAATAGATGTGATTTCCTTGTCAGCCATCGCTGGCACTCTTTTCCTGTTCCCAACGATATTATTTGAAAATATACGTATGGAGGCAGGCGGATTAAAATATCTTCTTTTTCTCTCCGTTTTCACCACCTTCATTGCCTATATCCTGTGGTATAAAGCGATGGAGAGAATAGAGGTATCCCGCCTCTCCTTTTTTACATATCTTATTCCTCTCTTTGCCCTTATTTCATCAAGCATTTTTCTTGGCGAGAGGGTGGAGATGGCTGCATTGCTCGCTGGGCTCATGGCAATAACAGGAGTGGCAATAGCCCAGAAGGCATAGAAATTTAAGCAGATTGTGCATATATATTTATGATGCAGGCAAAACTTATTAATGACGTTACAGACCTTTCCTGGCTTTCGAGGGCATTTGACAATGATGTGAAAATCAATGTTTTCAGTGATGTATCCACCGACTGGGTGACAGTTGAGGAAATAAAGGAGAAGTATGGGGAGGAAGGAGTGAAGGCACTGAAATTCTTTGAGAAGATAAGAATGGTGGACTCAAGATGGACCATGTCGGAGAATGGCAAGGCAAAGAAGGAATATCATGCATTCTATTCCTCCTTTCACATTCATGTGATGACATCCATCGACATGATAAGGGATGTTTTTTCCGTAGTTCTCATGGATGAGGAGGAATTCAACGAAGTGGAAAATAAGATATACGAGTATGTGGGCGACGACGGCGAGCTGAGCAGAGAGGTGGAGAAGGCATTCAATTTTTCTCCCGTTCAGATGAGATGCATAGTAAAACGCTCCCACCGCCTTGAATACAGAGGGATGAAGATAGAGCGTCTCGCGGAAGATTAAAATATTGAAATATTATAACTAAAAACAATAAGGTTGATTGACAATGCAGGCGACAATACTCGGCGGAGGCAGAGAAGTAGGCAGAATGGGTGTTTTCAATGAATTTGAGGACAAAAAATTACTCATTGACTATGGAATAATGCCAGAGGAGCCACCTCTTTATCCTCTTGAATCTCCTCCTGTAAAAAATGCAATAGTCACTCATTCTCATCTCGACCACTCAGGGATGGTGCCTTGGCTCTGCAGCAGATATGGCACAAGAGTTTTTTCCACAGACATAACAAAAGAGATATCCGATATACTTTTCAGAGATGCTGTAAAGATTGCAGATTCGAGGGGTCATCCATATCCATATGGCATAAATGAAGTTGAAATTGCATCAGAAAAATTCAGGAAGATGGAGATAGGCGAGGAGAGGGAGATTGATGGATTGAAGGTAAAATTTCACTCAGCAGGGCATATACCCGGCTCTATTATGGTGGAACTGGTTGATTATTCCATCCTTTATGCTCTTGATATAAATACAGTGGACAGCCATCTTCTCAGAGGAGCGAGTCCTGTCAAATGTGATACCCTTTTCATAGAGGGCACATATGCGGGTGTGGAACATCCTCCCCGCCCCGAACTTGAAAGACAGTTCCTTGATGAGGTGGAAGATATAATAAACAGAGGGGGAAAAGTTATAATCCCTGCCTTTGCGGTTGGAAGAACGCAGGAACTGGCTATGGTGCTAAATATGGGGGGCTATGATTTCTGGCTTGAGGGGATGGGGAAGAAAATATCGGAAATATTGCTGAAGCATCGCCACTATCTTCGCTCCCCTGAGGAACTTAAGAAATCCATAGATGCTGCCAATCTCGTTTATTCCAATCAGGGAAAGAAACTTGCTCTCAAATCGGGTGTAGTTCTCACCACAAGCGGGATGCTGAATGGAGGACCAGTGCTCTGGTATATAGATAAAATAAAGGATGACCCAAAATCTGCCGTGATAATAACAGGTTATCAGGTTGAAGGAACAAATGGAAGAATGCTGCTGGAAAATGGAGAGATAAATCTTTATGGGGTGAAAACAAAGGTAAACTGTCAGGTGAAATTCTATGATTTTTCTGCCCATGCAGGGCATAGCGAGCTCATCAGATTCATTAAGGGCTGTTCTCCAGAGAATGTGGTGATAGTGCATTCAGAAAACCCCGAAGCCCTTGCAGAGGATGTCGATGCAAATATATACATGCCTTCAAATGGAGAAAAAATAAAAATATAGGGGAAAAGATTAGCCAATTAGGTCTATACCATTTTTCTGTCCGTTTTCCCATCTGGGAAGAACAACTGGCTGGTCCTTGGGGGAAAGTATGTAGGGTGATGATACGCCTGTCATTATTGCCATTATTCTGCATTTCCCATTGTAATCATTATTCACTCTTGCTCCCATGATGACATTGGCATATGGATCAAGTTCTTCAGTCATGTATTCTGCCACCTTCTCCGCAAACTCAAGGGACATATCCGGTCCCCCAGTTATATGTATAAGGCATCCTTTTGCTCCCTTGAAATCCACTTCCAGCAGAGGATGATGCATTGCTTCATGTGCTATTGCCTCCGGTCCCTCACTCGTTGAACCTTCGCCCCACAGCATGGCAGCCACGTCTCCTCCAGAAACAATGGTTTTCACATCTGCATAATCCAGGTTTATCAATGAGGGCTCCACTATTGTCTCTGATATTCCTTTCACCGTTTCTGCTATCAGCTGGTCCATCACAGAAAATGCCTTATCTATTGGGAGATGTGGTACGAAATCCAGAAGTTTGTTGTTATCCAGTATCACCACAGAATCGCATTCCTTCCTCAGTGCTTCCAGACCCTGCTCTGCTCTAAGCATTCTTCCTCTTTCCACTCTGAATGGTATGGAAACCATTCCAACGACTATTGCTCCCTGTCTTTTTGCAATCTTTGCAATCATTGGTGATGCCCCGGTACCTGTGCCTCCGCCCATTCCTGCTGTGATGAAGACGAGGTCTGGCTCCCCTATTATCTCTTCTATTTCATCTCTTGACTCCTCGGCACACCTTTTTGCCACCTCAGGGTATCCACCTGCTCCCAGTCCCCTGGTTATTGCCTTGCCTATGAGCAGCTTTTTCTTTGCCTTCGCCAGATCCAGTGCCTGCTTATCCGTATTTATCACTATTGTCTCTGCTCCATTGATGCCTATCTCATGCAACCTCGTTACAGTGTTTCCTCCAGCACCTCCGACACCCACCACAAGAATTTTGGCTACACCAAAATCCTTCATGTCAACCTGCCTTTCGCTCCCATATTTCAGCGCGTTTTCAATTATACTTTTCATTTTATCCTCCCTTGGCTGGTGGTAGCGGCATCCCATCCCCTCCCATATACCGCTACTTTTTTCTCAACTTTTCTATTTCCTCGGTGAATGCCTGCAGTTCCTGAAGCTTCATCCACATTTCTGTCTTTTCCTGCAAATCCTGCATCAGTTCTCCCATAAATTTGTTTAAAGCCCTTCTAATTGCTTCAGAGCGTGAGGCAAATTCCCCCATTCTTATAAATGTGTCTATGGCATGAACGAGATGCACTGGAAGTCTTACAGTCACTTTTTCTGTTTCCATTTTATCCACCTGCGGACACACGACAGACATTTTGACATCCATTTTCCGACTTTTGTCCAACAATGTCTGTCATTGTCCGACAAATGTAATACAGAAAGGGTTTAAAAAGTTTTCTGATTTTTGGCAAAATAAAACCCATTCTAAAGATAGAAATATACGATGGTTTTTAACTTTTTTCATTTTGAGTTTGTATCATCTCTCATTTCGTGTGGAAAAATTTGAGTATAAAAACTTTTTTATTTGCTTCCTATTATTGATTATGCATCGAAGACTATTTGCTTTCCTTATCGTGTTTTTCCTATTGTGCACTACCACAAATGGGTTTATACTCAAAAATAAGGAGAAAAGAGGGGAGGGGGCAGTCATTGGAACAGCCATTCCTCCTTTCCTTTTCTGGAGATGGGGTGAAAAGGATGTTATAATTCAGTATAAAGATGTGGTGAAAAATAATGATAGCATGACTGCAGGCATAACCGCCTACTTTGCCATTCCTCCTTCTCTACCCAATCAGGATATAATTGATATGACCTTTTCCCCTCAACCCGATGAAATCCTGGAAGATAGATACGGGCAGGAAGTGGCATGCTATCACTTCGTTCTTCCCCCAGGAGAAAAAAGGGAGATTTCATGGAGAGTGGTGGCAAAGATATACAACATAAGGTATATCCTGCTACCCTTTCTGGTTGGAGATGATATACCTGATGATATCATGGAGAATTATACCTCAGATGGAGAGATGTATAAAATAAATGACCCCTTCATACAGGGAATTGTGAAGAATGTTACAGAAGGGGCGGATAATATTTTGATTAAGGCAAT
>CAZWEL010000029.1:0-8505 GCA_964632955.1 uncultured Thermoplasmatales archaeon
CGCTCAATCCCCTCTCCTTCAATTCCCCCAGCACAACAAGAAATGCTATCCAGAAAAATGTTCCTGTCCCAATAGCAGGGTCGAGAACATTCACGCTATCCTCAGCCAACCCCAGAGGTTTGTCGAAATACTTCTTTAAAATTGAGTGGATGGAATTTACAATGAAATTCACCACAGGGCGGGGCGTATAATACACCCCAAGATGCTTTCTTTTCTCCGGTTCGTAAAAATTAAGAAAATCCTCATAGAAGAATATTATGGGGTCCTTGTCCTTTTTCCCCCTCTTATCAATCTTGGTTAAAATATCATTTATTTTCGCTGAATTTAGAATGTCCACAATGTCATCAATAACCCACGAAATGTTTGGAGGAAACTCTTCTCCGGATATGTTGAAAAATATTTTTTTGATTATTCCCACATTTTTTGGGATGTAAAATAATGCATTTCTCCTGTCCAGTTTTCCATGATTTTTTTCTTCAGCAATCTTCTTGGCAAGGAACAGGCTGTAGGTGATTGTCTGTGCATATGCATCTGCACAATCCTCAATGCTTATGTCCTTTATCAGTTCCTTTATTCCCTCATAAAAATCATAGATTGACGAAGGGGATTTCCCATCCTTTACATTTTCCAAATCTTCCTTTAACTGCTCCGCTGCAAAATCCTTCAGCAATTTCGCCTTCCTTGAAAGTTCCCTCGCCAGTTCCTCAGCAGATGCTATGGTGGGAAGCTTGTATTTAAAAAATTCATTGAGAAACTGATTGAAAAGTTCCACCTTCTCCTCTGGAATTTTGAATCTGGCATTTTCTAAATCTGATGGAGTAAACAGGTTAAAATCGAATATTTTGCGACCGTTTCTTATGAGAATAAATCTCAGATAGTTGGTTAAAATGAGATTGTTTATTCCTTCAATATATTTCTTAAGCTGTTCCGTTTCCAGAATCTCATCAAGGTTTTTGTTCATATCCTTGGTTTCTATGAAACCCACCTTTCGGGAGCCATAAAATGCCTTGAAGTCAGGTGCTCCCAATCCCCTAACCCTCCTGGGTTCATGAATGAGGCGAATTGTGGGACTGAAACTCCTTATGAAATTTTCAAAGGGTGTTCTCATGGTGCCTTCGGTATAATCTCCCGTCGTGAACCTGTTTCTCAATTCCTTAAAGTACTCCTGAAATGCCGAAACCATTTTTAACCCTCAACTTCCAGAGATATATTCCCGCATCTTTTAAATGCATTTCCAAAAATATTCTTCATCCCCTATTCTCCTCAAAAAATTTCTTAAAATTTTTATATCTGCCACATATTCCACTTCATGAAACTGAATCCTGCACCTCTTGGTCTGGCTGCCTTCGCCCTGACGACATTTGTTCTTTCAATGGCTAACCTGAAGGTTATAGAGGCAAGCGTGGCAATACCCCTCGCCTTCTTTTACGGCGGAATGGCTCAGTTTGCTGCCGGGATGTGGAGTTTCAGGCGAGAGAATAATTTTGCGGGCACCGCCTTCTCTTCCTACGGTGCTTTCTGGCTCGCCTTTGGAATAATGGAACTTTTTGCAGCCCTTGGCATATATGAATTTCAGGAAAAAGCCATAGGGGTGATGCTTATAGCATGGGGAATTTTCACCTTCTACATGTGGATTCCTTCTCTCAAAATAGGTAAAGCGTTATCTCTTGTATTCCTCACCCTCTGGCTCACCTTCTTCGCCCTCGGACTTGGAGCAGTATACGGATATGGCTCAGAGATAGGGGGAGGGATAGGATTGATATGCGCCCTCCTTGCATGGTATGTTTCTGCGGCAGAGCTAATAAATGAAACTTACGGGGATAAACTCCCGCTGTAATTGGATAATCTCTCCCTCAAAACATCTTCCGAAAGAAATCCTATGATGCGGTCCATCTCCCTTCCGTTTATAAATACAATCAGCGTGGGAATACTCATCACTCCATACTCCCTTGCCACCTCAGGATTTTCATCCACATTGAGTTTTGCAATGGCAATATCCCTCGCCTCGCTCTCAATTCTCTTGAGCGCTGGCTCCATGGCTATGCATGGGCTACACCAGGGCGCCCAGAAATCCACCACTGCAACCCTGTTGCTTCTGATGAATTCGTCAAAATCTTGCGAATGAAGTTCCTTCATGAGGGTAAATAAAAAGGAGTATTAAAAAGATTTTTAATGCCATTCATTTTACCAGCCCATGAAAATGAAGCCAAGATGTGTTCCATGTCTCCTCAACAGGGTTCTCTACGAAAGCGAGCTTGTAGGTGCGGATGATATAAAAAAAACAGAGATTATGAAAAGGATTCTGGAAAAAATGACAGATATATATTCCATGGAAAGGAGCTCTGCAGAGATAGCAACGGAAATACACTCCCTCGCGTATCGCCTTCTTGGGACAGATGATCCCTACAGAGATTTGAAGGAAAGGAGCAATAAAGTGGCTCTTCAGATGCTTCCGGAGGTTAGAAAAAGGATTGGAAAGGGTGAGTTACATGAAGCAATACTGGCATCTATAGCAGCCAATTCCATAGATTTTGGCATAGAAGGAAGCGCCTCCAGCCCCGAAATCCTTCTCACAAAATTCTGGGATTACATGGAGGAGGGGCTGTATCATAACGATATAGAAGAAATGAGGAAATTTCTCAAAGGGGAAGTTCTGTATTTTACAGATAACTGTGGAGAGGTGGTGTTCGATAAACTTGTTTGCGAGATTTTGAAAAAAAATTATGATATTCACCTTACCCTTGTATGTAAGGAAGTGCCTATACTAACAGATGCCACCTATGAAGACGTAATATCCCTCGGATTTGAGGAGGTTGTGGATGAAATACTCACCACAGGAAGTTTTGCGGTGGGTGTGGATTTTTCAAAAATCTCAGAAGAATTGAAGAATAAGCTGGAAAATGCATCCCTCATAATAAGCAAAGGAATGGCAAACTATGAGGCATTCTCAGAAATGGACTACAAACCCATAGCATATCTCATGAGGATAAAGTGCGATAGCATAGCAGAGGATGTTGGTTTAAAGAAGGGAATAAATGTGGTGAAACTCTATAAATAAAAAAGGGGAAAGGTTGTTCAATACCCGCCTATCTTCAGCGATGGGTCTCCGAGTAACACCCATTCTTCCACTGTTTTTGCATCTATTCTATCACTGGTGGTGAACGGATAATAGGTGGTAAGATAGTTGGATACTGCGGTTCCCCATGTCTCCCCCAGCATATCCTTTCCTTCCATGCCATATGCCTCAAAGAATCTGTCCTCTATATAGCCACCACTGTACTCCACGCAGTCTGGAATGCCATTTCCATTTCTGTCTCCTCCATTATCTCCATATCCTAATCCAGTGTTGCCAAGAGTTGCTATTGCTCCCCTCTCCGCCATCTTCACAATGTGCCAACTGAAGCACTCATAGGTGGGCTGATATGTCCATTCATTTTTCATGAAGTCCATCAAGCTTATGTTGAACTCACTATTGTGGCATCCACCTATAACAAAAATGGGCAGCATATTCTTGTTCTGCAGTAAATCCATGTTATAGGTCATCAAGCCGTTGACCCATGGATCAGTATGGCTTGCATACCCCAGGAAATGGGTTGCCCATGCTGTGGGGCTTCCATGACCATCGAAGACAACGAATCCATATCCATTGCTGAACTCCTTTATCACATTAACCCAGGCGAATCTGCCCGCCATTTCATTCGGCTCTGTATAGCCATAGGTGAGGGAGCCATCCGTCACATACAAACTCGTTTTTCCGAAGTTATCAGCCATATAGTGGTCATAGAACCAGTCAGTGGATATTTCTCCTTCTGGCAGATTATCCGCATCGTTGAAGGTATCTCCACCAACAAGCAGCATTCTGTTGAACCACTGCTCATTCTTCACATTGCTGTTTTCGTATGTTATTATCTTATTCATGACATTCTGCAGTTCCTTCTCACTCCTGCATGCCAGTCTCCCCACATACACATCTGGATAGAGGTCCATGATATCCTTTCCATATTTGAAAGACCATGCACCAAATATGCCGTCGCCATTGCTGTCCCAGGAGGAGAAATTTCCATATGCATCATATATGTCCGCAAAGTACAAATCACTGAGGAAACCCTTCTCAGCATTATCATCGAGAGCCACATATCTTACAGGGCAGTACCAAAGGGAGTCATCATGATGCGTGGGTCCATCATATCCCCAGTTTCCTACGAAATAGGATTTCTTTCCCCCCACAAGCAGCACATATTTTATTCCATAATTCTCTATGGCATCCTTAATGAAGTATTTTATCTTCTCCGCCCCATCTCTTCCATCATAGGTGGCAATTATGTCCTCAACAGTCTTCACCAGTGTTTTCACACCATGGCTCTCCTTGTGCTGCTTCAAAGTTTGGATTGCATTCTCCCATTCACTCGGACATATTATCACGAGGTCGTAGGTATCTGCTGAGGCAATCTCCTTCTCAGGAAGAGTGTAATCTATTTTCACGTCAAAATCTCTGGAAAACTGTATCTCGCCGGCAGCAGGAATATATCTTATGGGATAGAGATGCAGGGATAGTATTGTGACATGCTTCCCATCCACCAGTCCCCCTCCTAGAGTATAGGAATACCATGTATCAGGATATGCATTTTCATTGGCATATATCTCCTTATTTATATCCACCTCCTTAATTTCCTGCCTCACTGCATTTAGTGGCACAGATGGCATGGCAGGGGTTATCTTTCCCCCTATTTTCTCCACCTCTATGCTATCTGGAATGCATTCCACCTTCACCCTTGTGCCGAGAGGGAAGTAGTAAACCTTTGTATAATATGGAAGTATTGGTTCCCCAGCCCTGTGAAGATAATTGGCACCGTCCATCACCACATTTAGATATTCTCCGTTCTTCTTTAGGGCATAGGAGGAGAAATGCATCTTTTCCACCACTGCCTCCGTGCTTTTATCCTTAATATTTACCTTCTGCACCCCCACAACAGCCACATTAGCGAGAATCAATCCCGCAGCAATTACTATAGCCCAATATCCTTTCATTTTTATCCCCATTAACCTAATCAGTTCGGGCATTTAACTTTTACTCTCTATTAAAACATCAAAATAAATAATGGGTAAGCATTAACCTCATGGAATGGGAAATGGATGACATGGCAGAGTATGGGATGAAAATTTCCAAGGCAAAATATGCAGAAATAAGGATTGAGAGAAAAAGGAAAAATGAGATATTTTTCATAAATGGCATCATGAAGGAGAACAACCTCACTGAAAATTATGGATTTTCCATCAGAGTTATAGATGGAGGGATGGGCTTCTATTTTTCAAATAGGATGGGAAGGGAAGAGATAAAGAGAGGGATGGAAAAAGCAGAAAGGATGGCAAGGATTGGAAAGGTGGCGGGGATGAGTGAGGAAAAAATGGAGGAGAAGGAATATATGGTAAAGGGAAAGGTGGCGGGGATGGATGAAAAGATAGATTACATAAAGAGAATGGATGAAATGGTTTCAGACCACAGCAGAATCTTTTCCTATAAAGATGAGATAATGGAGAAATTGTATGTGAATAGCGAGGGAGGGAAAATAAAATCCATGATGCCAAAAGTATATTTATATTACATGCTCACCATCTCAGAAGGAGAAAAAACGGAGCAGACGAGCAGGGAATTCGGCAACGCTGGTGGATGGGAAATGGTGGAAAAATGGAGTGTGGAAAAATTCCTTGAGCATGATTCCAATTTCCTTTCGGAATTGATAAAAAAGGGCAGAAGGGCTCCTCCAGAAGGAGATGTGGTGCTTAGCCCCCAGATAACCGGGCTTGTGGCTCATGAAAGCTGCGGGCATCCCTTCGAGGCGGATCGCATCCTGGGGAGGGAGGCGGCGCAGGCTGGAAAATCCTATGCCTCGCCATCCCTGATTGGTAAAAGGATTGGTAGCGAAGTGGTGAGCATAGCAGATGATCCCACCATAGAGGGGAGCTATGGATATTATCTTTATGATGATGAAGGGGTGAGGGCGAGGAGAAGATTGCTTATAGATAGAGGAGTGGTGAATGAGATTCTGCATAACAGGGAGAGTGCATATGAAATGGGTTGCAAAAGCAATGCATCTGCAAGAGCAACATATGGAAAAGAGCCAATAGTGAGAATGGCAAACACCTATTTCATGCCTGGGGACTATGAAAGAGATGAGATGATTGAGGATATAAAAAGGGGGGTATACATGGTAACCTTCATGGAATGGAATATAGATGATATGAGAGTGAATCAGAAATATGTGGGAGAGGAGGCATATATAATAGAAAATGGAGACATAGTGGGTATAGCAAAGCATCCAGCCATAGAGATATCCACCTTTGATTTTTTCAAGAAGGTAGATGCAGCAGGAAAAAATCTGGAATTCTATCCAGCCACATGCGGAAAAGGCGACCCCATGCAGGGCATAGAGGTTTCAACGGGAGGTGTAGATTTGAGGTTGAGAAACGTGGTGATAAAATGAATTCCATGCTGGAGAAATATGACAAATATGTGGTGATAGAGAGGGAGGAAAAAACGAAACAGATAAAGTTTTACAGAGGAAAAATAGAGGTGGCAAAGGAATGGAATGATAGAAATGTGGACCTCTTTCTTTACAGAGATGGGAAACTAGTGAATTTATCCATAGAAAATCCTGGTGAGGATAAAATGAAAAAGGCGATGGAGAAAGCAGAAAAAATTCTTTCCCATCTCTCTCCATCCCCCTTTGAAATAGGCACGGGTAAAAATTATAGAAATGAAAAAATCTTTGACAGAAACATCCTAGATGAGGAAAAGATGAAGGATAGAGTGGAGGCATCAATAACGGAAGGGATGAAATATGGAAAGGAAGTGGCGGGAGTGATGTATGCATCATTGGAAAAAATAAGGGTTGAAAACTCTCTCGGGGTGGAAATGGCAGATGAAAATAGCAGTTCATATCTCTCCATAAGGGTTTTCTCCGAAAATTCATCAGGGCATGCGGTGAGCTGCTCCAGAAGCATGGGGGGCATAGATGAAATGGTGGGGAAAGAGGCAGGAGAGATGGCATCTGCTTCAAAAAATGCTGGAATAATAGAGGAGGGAAAATATGATGTAATCCTTGCCCCCATGGCTTTTGCCAACATAATATCCAACTTTGGAGAATTCTCCTCCGCCCTCGCGGTGGATGCCGGCTATTCCTTCCTGAAAGGAAAGGTGGGTAAAAAAGTTTGCAGCGAGAACATAAGCATATATGACAGCGGGGTGGAAAGGGATGGAATATTCTCCAGAAAGTTTGATGATGAAGGAGTTGCCACAGGGCTGAATGAAATAGTGAAAAATGGAGTGCTTCAGAGATATCTGCACAATGGCACCACCGCCGCCCTCCATGGAGAAAGAAGCACTGGAAATGCTGGCATAATATCGCCCCATCCATGGAATTTAATTGTGGAGGGAAAAAAAGAGAATCTGGAGAAAATGATTGAGGAAATGGGGAAAGGGATAATCATAGGAAATGTATGGTATACAAGATTTCATAATTATGCCAGAGGAGATTTTTCAACAGTGGTGAGAGATGGGGCAGTGATGATAGAAAATGGGGAGATGAAGCATGGTGTTAAGGGAATAAGAGTGAATGATAATATGGAGAGGATGCTGAAAAATATTGAAAGCATTTCCAGGGAAAGCAGGCAGATATACTGGTGGGAAACGGAATATCCTGTATTCGCCCCGCACGCACTCATCAGGGGCGTTAATATCACAACGGCGTGATTACTCTATCCTTATCTCCACTTCGTTTTCCTCTTCAGCAATCCATGGAATCTCTATCTCCACTTTTGCTCCAGCAGGTATATTAACTCCCTCTATCCTGTTCTTCTCCTTCCCATTTACAAGGAGTATTATCTTTTTATCCTCAGCCGCCTTCTCTCCCTTG
Source organism: uncultured Thermoplasmatales archaeon (assembly GCA_964632955.1). Classification (GTDB taxonomy): domain Archaea; phylum Thermoplasmatota; class E2; order UBA202; family JdFR-43; genus JAGGZK01. The sequence goes on from CAZWEL010000029.1 coordinate 7,914, forward strand.
TTTTCTATTCTAACCCTCGTAACAACTCTATCCCCCTCGCCAAACTCCTCCGGCTCATTTGTCATTTCTGTATGAAGTATCTCTCTCGGCTCTCTGATGGAAACCATGAGATTGATGCTCTCTCCTTTGCCCTTCTCGGGTATGGCAACCACATCTATTGATGCCCACTCATCTATGGATGCATCGGCTGGTGATTTCACCCTAACCTCAAACCCATCTTCCTCTCCACTATCTAGTGTTATCTCACCCCTGCTCAACTCCACATCCCATCCCCTCGGTATTCTTCCCTCTATCCTCAATCTGTATTTTTTCTTTCCTTCCTCCATCGGATTGATGGCTCTTATTTTAAAAATCGCCTCTCCGCCGGGCGCCACCTCCGCCATTCTATCATCGCATTCAAGAATTATAGTCTTCGTTGCCACCTTTCCGAGATAATACGCAATAACAAGGAGAGCAATAACTCCTATTACAAAAAGGGCGAATCCTATCTCTATTCCGAGATTACCGCCTCCTCTCCCGGGTGTGGTTTCATAATACACACGAATAGTTGACTGGGCTGTGCTCTGCTTTCCTCCCTCCACTGATTCTGCTG
>CAZWEL010000030.1:0-8387 GCA_964632955.1 uncultured Thermoplasmatales archaeon
CCCCCGCCTTCATGGCAGCATTTATAAGCTTCTCTATTTCCTTGCTACTTGCCCCCATGGTGTGAAGAATCTTCTGATTCCTGTTCATGAGCTCACCCAGCGCCACGAAATCATGCTTCTCCAGCGCCCTCTTCCCTTCAAGAACTATGCTCTCCATTTCATTAATCAATTCCCTGCCGAAGGATGAATATTCCACAAATTTTCTTATCTTTTTTATGAGAATAGGAGTCTTCGATTTTATGCCCGTATGCCCCACCACAAGATTGATGTCAGTATCGGTTTTTACGGGATAGATGCACCATTTTTTTCCATCTTTTTCGATTTTCCATATATATCCCGGTCTTTCCTCACCCCATGTGAGTATCACGCCACCATAGGCACAGGCGGAAGTATCGTTGGGGCTGGCTCCTCTCTGCACCTCATATTCCACCTCAAAACTCTTTCTTGCCACCTCCTCCCTATCAAACCGCCCTCTCATGGCAAGGAAAGCGGCAACACATGCTGTGGTGATGGCAGCGGATGAGCCAAGTCCACTCGCTGAAGGTATTTGAGAAAAGGTTGTCACATTCACGGACTCCTTTATTCCTGTTTTTTCCATCGCCTTCATTATATAGATATGCCTCGCCTCCTCCATCATTCTTCCATTTACAGTGGAAACATCGCTTTTCTCCACATTAACCGCCACCTTAATGGAAACAGCCATGGAAAGACATGGTTTGCCATAAACCACTCCATGTTCACCAAGAAGTATGATTTTTCCGGGAGAAATCGAAACTATCATCTATTCTGCCTCCTTTTGTATATCTTTTGCTCCGCATCCTCTCCGTGCATAATATAAACAGAAATACAAAATGCATTTATTATTTTATTGTAAATCTGGTTAAAATTTTGATATTATTTTACCATGCTTTTATGTTTCATCTTCTCCACAATCCTGTCTATATCCTCCCCAGCCATCTCACTCAATCTTTCATGCAATCTTTTGAGTTTATCAGCTGCTCTTTTTCCCGCCTTCGCCATAAATTGTATATAGGCGGTTCTGAATTTCCGATATCTGTATCCGGTGAGATTATCCGCATGGGCGACTATCATTTCCTCAATAGTGGCGGGAGTGTAATCCTCTGGAGGCAATCCAAGTTTTTTCGCCTCCTCCTTGTCTATGCCCGCTCCCCCATGATGTTTTATTATGTTCAGCACCTTGCTGGATACTCCATATTTCTTTGCTATTTCCACCCCCTCCACTATATGCATTATACCATGCGTTTTTGCCCTCCCAACATCGTGAAGCATTGCCCCAGCATAAACGGCGTCCATATCCACCTTTATATTATTCTCTTTAATTTTTCTTGCAATTTCCATGGCAAGGGCTGCCACCTTCCTTGAATGCTCTATAACGGCTGGACTGCATCCCTCTCTCCTGAGGATCCCCTCATAGTTATATCTTATCCTTTTTCCTCTTCTGCTTGGCACCACTTCCATCACTCCATCAAATTTTTTCTCACTCCATCTTCCCTCGGTAAGGAGATGGAGGAATACAGCAAGGGCTGCCACCTCCGAATGGGGTTGGCTTCCTATGGCAACATTGTAATCTGCTATCTGATAAAACTCTCCTGGCACCTTCTCAGAGCCAACCACTATGAGCAAATCCTTCTCCCCCTTTATATCCTGAATACAATCCATGACATTCTCGCCATACATGGTGAGATGAACTATCTTCCCCTTCCATTTTTTAAAATATTCCTTCCATCCCACACCAGTCTCCACAAAAAAATCTCCTCCAAATCTTTCCACCACATCTTTGATGCCGTCCTCCAGTTTTCTATCTGGGGTGTCGATAATTATTCCATCTGCCCCAAAAGCTCTTGCCACTAGGGCAACATGTGTGGTTATTCTTTTATCTCTACCGGGACGATGTCCATACCTGTATACAACTCTCACCATTTCTCTTCCTTGCCCTCCTCTGGCCATATTAGAAGGATGGTGCATGCGGATGCCAAGAAAAAGGATATAAGGGGATGTATCCTCTGCATCAGAGTGAGATTGCTCATTAAACCTAGGTCATCCATCCTGAAGGAGACAATCATGAGGATTATGGCAACCATGCTTAATATACCTCCTATGAATCCTCCCTGAGTGGCATTCACCTCTATCTTTCCCTCGGTGAAGGAAAAGGCAATGGCAAGGAAATAGACAACGACGCACGCCAGCACACTGTTTACTATGGAGAAAAGAAGCAGATAGTTTCCAAGAATTTGATAATTCAAATCCACAAAGGCGAAGAATACTATATAGAATCCGAGACCCATAAATCCAAGGCCCGACAGAAATGAAAGCAATCCCTTGCTTATCTTTATCATAAGGGGAGAATTGGTATCTCTTAATAAAATTTTTCAAATGTTTTGAGTTCTCAAAATTACCGGATAATCTACGCTACTATACTCCCAGCATTCCTGATGTAACGGAAAGAGTTGAAGAAATCTCTCAAGGAATTGCAGTAAGAGTATATGAATGCCCACTTTATTTTTTGGCATACTTACTTCCAATGTCGCCCAATCGCTTTCCGCACCACTTACATCCCAGGCTTTAATCCTTATGACATAATCTCCCTTTTTATCCCAACTATGAGTTACTGTCACCTCTTCCCCGGAATCATAGGGACCTATCCATTCCTCATATTGACCATCGCCCCAATCAATGTAATACCATATCTCCTGTCCCTCTGTATCTCTCGAGGAAAATGTGTAACTATATTCTTCCCAGTAATGGCCCTTATCTTGGAGCGAGGAAATAATTCCCCCTCATTCCGACATCCGGGAAGACGGGATTTGCATCATGTTCATAACTTCTCCTTTGCCCTTTCCATCTGCTTCTCTAACGCCCTTACTGCATTTTTCAACGCCTGGCGAAATCCCCATCCATCTTGGGAAGCCACGAATATCCCATGAGGCGTGGTTGCCCTTATCCTGCAGTGAACATGTGACAGCCCATGCTTTTTCTCCCTGTATCTTTTGAGATACACATAGACAAAACCGTTTTCCAGAAGTGATGAGTATTTTCTCAGAAGCTCTCTCATATGTGCCATTCCCTCATCCTTGTCAAAATCCTCTATTTCATCCGCTTCGCCACAGAACTGGATGAATATCTTTTCTTTTTTCCTGCCTGCCAGCGGCTCAAGTATATCCTTCACCGTTATTATACCCACAAGTTTCTTTCCTTCGCCAACAAGCATTCCCCCTATCCCCCTCTCAAGCATTTCTTTTATTACCTCTCTGAGGGGCGTATTAGGGGGCATCATGAAGGGTTCTTCCGTCATTATTCCCTTCACCGGTATCTTGAGAAATCTTTTCTTTTCAGCAATAAACTCTCCATATTCCGGCTTCTCCTCTGGATGGATGACTCTCTCCATAATATCCCGCATTGTTATTATTCCAACCACCTTTCCGTCTTCCACTACAGGGAGGCGGGATATGTTATGCTCTCTGAATATCTTTATCACCTTCCCTATGTTGTCATTGGGTGAAACTGTTATCACATTCTCTGAAAGAAATTTTTCAACACTCTCCTCTCCCATCTCCTCCATTATATGTTTTAGTATCGCCTCATAGCCAACTACACCAACCAGTTTTTCTCCGTCAAACACTGGAAGATGGTATATATTGCTTTCCAGCATCAATCTTGCTATCTCTCCTACATGGGTATCTCTCTGCAATTTTGGAGCATGTTCTATAAAATTTTTTACCTTTGCGGATGGGGAAATTTTTGCCCTCATGATTTCCTTTCTCAGCAACATGCCAACGTAATTCTTTCCATCCATCACCACTATGGCATCATTGTATTCAAAAAAAGAGAGGGAATGAGATATGACATCATCTGGCTTCATCACCGCAAACTCCCTGCTCATCAACTCCTCTGCTCTCATCTTGACCCCTCTCTTTCAAATCTTTCTGCTATGTCTATGTATCTTTTGAGTTCCTCCTCCGTAATTGGTTTAACCCTTTTCAGTGCTTCCTCAAAGTGCCTCTTCTTTATTCTGAGTTTCTTCATGTCTTCCTTCTTCAGTTCTCCGCCTTTCTGTATGTATTCTCTTATTGCAGCCATCACCGCCTCATTGCACACTGCTGCAATATCCGCCCCTGTATAGCCCTCTGTTTTCTCCGCCAGTTCTTTTATGCTCACATCCTTAGCCAGTGGCTTTTTTCTTGTATGTATTCTGAATATCTCCTCTCTCGCCTTCTTATCGGGTGGCGGTATGTAAATCAGGCGATCAAACCTGCCAGGACGAAGAAGGGCAGGGTCTATGATATCCGGGCGATTTGTTGCCGCTATTACCGTAACGTCTCTCAGTTCCTCAAGCCCATCCAGTTCAGTGAGCATCTGGCTTATGACACGCTCCGTTACATGACTGTCGCCCATGCCTGCCCTGGAGGGAGCGATGGCATCTATCTCGTCAAAGAAGATTATGCAGGGCGCCGCCTGCCTCGCCTTGCGGAATGTCTCCCTTACCGCCTTCTCGCTCTCGCCCACCCATTTACTCAGAAACTCCGGACCTTTAACGCTTATGAAATTCGCCTCGCTTTCTGTTGCCACAGCTTTGGCAAGCAATGTTTTTCCTGTTCCTGGAGGACCATATAGCAAAATGCCTTTAGGTGGTCTGGCATCCATGTGCTGGAATAGCTCTCCATATCTCAGGGGCCATTCCACCACTTCCCTGAGCTCCTGCTTTACCTCATCAAGTCCACCTATGTCGTCCCATCTTACATTTGGCGCCTCCACCACCACCTCTCTCATGGCGGAGGGTGCCATACTCTTGAATGCCTCATAGAAATCTTTTCTGTTCACCACAAGTTTGTTGAGTATCTCTGCTGGGATTGTATCCGCCTCAAGGTCTATATCTGGCAGCACTCTCCTCAGGGCTCTCATCGCCGCTTCTTTGCATAGCGCTTCCAAATCTGCTCCTGAATAACCATGAGTCATCTCTGCAAGTTTATCTAAATCCACATCCTCGGCGAGAGGCATTCCTCTGGTGTGAATTTCAAGTATCTCTCTTCTTCCCTTCTTGTCAGGTATTCCTATCTCTATTTCCCTGTCAAATCTTCCTGGCCTTCGGAGAGCAGGATCTATGGCGTTTATTCTGTTTGTTGCCCCTATAACAACAACCTTTCCCCTCTCCTCCAGTCCATCCATGAGGGCAAGGAGCTGGGCAACCACCCTTCTCTCCACTTCGCCACTCACCTCTTCCCTCTTGGGGGCAATGGAGTCAATCTCATCTATAAATATTATGGATGGTGCATTTTCTATGGCTTCATTGAATATTTTCCTTATATTCTCCTCACTCTCTCCATAATACTTGCTCATTATTTCCGGACCGCTTAGTGAGTAGAAATTGGCATTGGTTTCGTTAGCCACAGCTTTGGCAAGCAATGTTTTTCCTGTTCCTGGAGGACCGTGCAGCAGCACCCCTTTAGGTGCCTCTATGCCAAGGCGTTCAAACAGTTCGGGATGCTTCAATGGCAACTCTATCATTTCCCTTACCTGCTTTATCTCCTCCTCAAGTCCGCCTATATCTTCATAGGTAATGCGGGGTATCTTCATCTCCTCCTTTGCCACCTTCTCACTCACCTTTATTTCCGTGGTGGCACCTATTATCACCGCCTCAGATGGAGGAGATACCGATGTTATAACCATGTCAAGTTTCCTTCCCATTATATTTAGGGTAACCACATCACCTTTGGTGATAACCCTTCCCTCCATTATGTGGGAGAGATAATCTTCCATTCCAATTATTCTCAGTTCCTCTGTGGGTGCAAAGGTAACCTTTGAGGCGGTTTTAACCTGTGCCTTCCTCACCTTAACCTTGTCATCTATCCCAACGCCGGCGTTTCTTCTCGTTATACCGTCTATCCTTATTATCTCCTTTCCAGCATCCTCAGCGTATCCGGGCCAGTAAATGCATGCGGTGCTTTTATTTCCCTCTATCATGATAACATCGCCGGGCACAAGCCCCATCTCCTCTGCTATACTCCTGTCTATCCTTGCAACTCCTCTCCCCACATCACTTGACTTCGCTTCTTCAACCCTCAAAACCTTTTCCACTCTATTCTTATTCATTTTCATCACCTCCTGATTCTTCTCAATTAAATTCAAATAAAAGGAAAAGAGGGATTATTCCACCTTTATCTTCTTTCCCCTCTTCCTTGGTTTGACTTTCTTCAGTTCCACGTCAAGTACACCATTCTGATATGTTGCCTTTGCCGATTTCTCGTCCACCTCTGCTGGCAGTTTCACCTCCTTGTAGTATTTCCTGTTTTCCGTATCCACTTTGATTCGAAGCACGTCATCCACCACTTCCAGTTCAATGTCCTCCTTGCTAACTCCCGGCACTTCTGCCGTCACACTGATTTTGTCATCGCTTTCTATCACATCCACCAGTGGCTCTCTGATATCTTCATGTATTCCTCCTTTCCATATTCCTTCTGCCTTTCCTGGAACATTGCCGAATTCCTGTATATGCGGCTTGCCATCCGGTCCTATTCTCATGCTCCATCCATATATGAATGGCCCTCCTTCCTCTGGAGATGGTATCTTGCCTTCCATGGCATCCTTCATTATTCTGTTGATATAATGATGCATTCTGCGAAATCTCTCGTCGAACTCCTGGAAGATATCGTTGAAAGCCCAATCATCAAACCAGTCGAATGGATCCTTATTTTTGTCCTTATCCTTTCGCCACACCATTTTCATCACCTCGAAATATATATTAGTTGTTATATAAATAATTTACGCTCATTTTATGAATGTTAAAGAAGGGATAAGAAAGGCAAGCAAAGCAATCAGCATGGCAAATAATGTATATTTCCTAGCCCTTGCGTCATTTTTAATTGCAAGATAAATGGAATATACAAAAATGGTATCGCTGGGAATGAGGAGGGAAAGGAAGAGCATGCTGTGATAATATCTTTCATCGAAATTGAAAAGGAATGGGATGAAACTCATTATGACTGCCATTATTATCAGTAGAGATGCCATAAAGTTGGATTTCTTTATTCCCAGATAGTAGGGAAAAGATTTGGTTTTTCTTATCTTATCCCCCTCGAAATCCATCACATCCTTTATTATTTCCCTTCCCGCTCCAGAGAGGAATGCAAGGAGAGCAAAGAGATATATGATGGAAGGAATTTCTTCACTCACCGCCACCGCCCCGAATATGAATGGTATGGCCATAATAAAGGCGATGTAGAAGTTTCCTATTATCTTTATTTCCTTGAGTTTGACATCGTATAGAGTTGCCACCACAAGATTGAAAAAGGCAATGTAAAAGCATGTCCTGTTCACCATGATACTGCTTATGATACCCAGTGGAGAAAGAACCGCATATGCCAGGAGAGCCGTCTTTGGAGATAGATCTCCTCTCACCAGAGGGCGGTCCATCCTTCTGTTTTTTTTATCCACCTCATAGTCAAAATAATCGTTGAGAGCAAAGGTTCCCATTTCAAGAAAGAGGGCTGTCAGAAAGGCAAAAACATATTTTCCCAACTCGGGCACATCTCCTGCTATCAGCGCCCCTATAAAGATGGCGATACAGAGCATTACGCCATGGCCCACTCTTGTCAAATCAATAAATGCCCTTAATTTTTTCACACATCTGAATGATGCTCATCTAAAAACATTTTCCATTTTTATTCTATCCCTGAGGGAGTTATCCTGAATTCTACATTTTCGCCTTCTTTCATGCTGCGGTGCTTCACCAGTATCGCCTTCCTTCTCTCTCCATTAACCTTCTCCACTCTTATTATGGTCTTGGCAATATGATCCATACTTCTTCCAGCAAAGGGTTTTATCTCATCTCCTGCAGAATAAACTTGGCTGGTTATGATTACAGGGATGTTTTTCTTCCTTGCCTCTATCTGGAGGGTAACGAGTTGCTTTGTCAGGGAGCGGGTTGCCATGGCTTCGTCCTCGTTCATCTCAAGGCGGTAGAAGAGGTTGGCGCTGTCCAGAATTATGATACCCGCATCTATCCTGCATGCCTTCTCCACCATCTCCTCCTGTTCCTTGAGGGAGAAGGGAATGAAAAAGAGGAGATTCTCCAGTTTTTTTCTATCCCCGAAAATTTGCAGGAGACGTTCCTTCGAAATGCCCTCCGTATCTATATAAACCGCCTTCTTTCCTTCATCCACGCAACTCTTCGCCGCCTGAATGCATATGTTCGTTTTTCCGCTACCCCCCTCACCATATATTTCCGTTACTATTCCCTTCTCCAGCCCTCCATCCAGCAATTTATCAAGAGAGCAATGAAGGGGCAATTTCTCATCCACATTGATAATGATGGCTCATCTAAAAAAGTTTGTCTTCATGGTAGAGAGGTATAACTATTTTCCCCTCCCTTC
>CAZWEL010000031.1:0-7383 GCA_964632955.1 uncultured Thermoplasmatales archaeon
ACCATATCTCTGGATTGCACTGGAGAGATGCCTTTCGATATAACTGTGAATGCAACAGATACAGGAGCAGGAGTAGGCACAGTGAAATTATACTTCAGATACAGTGAAGATAATTCAACATGGAGTGAATGGATGGAATATGGAAGCACGACAGGCAACCACACATGGCAGTTCATCTATAACCCAGATGGTGGATATTACAAGCCTGGCTATTACCAGTTCTATGTATATGCTGAAGATAAACTTGGAAATGCCAAGGCAATGCCTGATGAAACAACAGTGGCAGAAGCATCCTGCTATGTGCCTCCAATACCTGAGGATCTCAATGGAGATGGCAGAGTTAATGTAATGGATCTCTACCAGATAATAACCCAGTGGGGCAATACAGGTGATCCAGGATGGATACCAGAAGATTTGAACAAAGATGGCGTTGTAGATGCAAATGACATATATGCTCTCATACTGAAATGGACTGGTTGAGCAGCAGGAGGATGATGAAAATGAAAAGCATAAGGAAAACAATAATCCTCTCTCTTCCCTTTATTCTATTATTCTCTTTAGGACTACCATCACATGCTGAAAATGGAACAGTAGAGGAAATAAGCATTTTGCCACAATCTGAGTATGTTTATTTCAACGATACTTTTACAGTGGATGTTGTGATAAACACTACTGAGGGGGCTTATGGAGCACAATGTTATATAGAATTTGATCCAACATTATTGGAAGTGCAAAGCATAGAGAAAGGAGATATCTTGGTAGGGGATGCAATATTCTTTTACAATTATGACAATAATGCAGGAACCATCGATATCCAAGCTGTTAACTTTTCTTTCATATTAAATCAGTCATTTATCATGTATCATGGAGTGCTGGCTAACATAACATTTAAAGCAAAGGAAAAGGTTGGTGTTTCCCCTTTGAATTTTGTTGCTTCCATAGGTGGTGCTGAAAAAACATTCTTTGATGATAAACGAATTCCTCAACTTCATAATGCCACGGTTGAAGTGAGAAACTACCCCGTATATCTTTCGATTGAACCAAATTATAGAATTATAGGCAATGAAACGGCAAACTACAATTTAACCATTGATCCAAATGGAAATTCGATAGTATTCCTGATGGGAAATGTAACCTTTAACTCAGAATACTTTGATGTGACACCGACAAATGGAGGATTCTTCAGCGATAATAATTTTAGTTTCGGTGCAGTAGATGGCACGATAAGCATGTTTGGGGTATCTCCGTTGCCTGGCAATAATGAAAGCGGAATCCTGCTTCATCTACAATTTAACCCAAAACAAACTGGCATGACCAATATAAATATTTCAATTACAACCATGTTGGATAGTGAAGGGAATTCCCTTTATTACATACTTCAGAATGCCACCCTTGAAGCAGATTTAACACCACCAGATGTTACCCTTGAATATGGTGCGCCCTATTACAATGGAAGCAACTGGGTGAATTCCTCAACAACCATTTATATTAACGCCACAGATGCTCATGATTATACCATATATTATCGCATATGGAATGGGAGCTGGCAGGGATGGCAGAGTGGAGCAGTGAATACGGATGTGATGCTCTTCCTTCCAGATGAGGGATTGCATTATATTGAATACTATGCCAAGGATGAATTCAACAATACAAGCCCTGTTGGAAATGAAACAGTTTATGTTGATAATACACCACCTTCAAGCACATTATCATTGAACCCTCCCACGCCTGATGGAGAGAATGGATGGTATGTTAGTGATGTTACTATAAATTTCACAGCCATAGACGATGGAAGCGGTGTCATGGCTATCTGCTACAAGATAGATGATGGCAACATTACCGATTACAGTGGTGAGTTTACTGTGGCGGAGGGAAGCCATACCATATATTACTTTGCTGTGGATAATCTTGGCAACAGAGAAGAAATGAAGGAAAAGACGGTGAAAGTGGACAAAAACCCACCGGAGATTTCATATGCCAAAAGCGGAACAGAAGGCAGCAATGAATGGTATACCAGCACGGTCACCGTAACCATAAATGCCACTGATGCCGTATCAGGCATTCAGGAAGTAAAATATATGATTGACAACACCTGGCAGGATTACAGCCAGCCCTTTACTCTCAATGATGGGATATACACTGTCAAATACTTTGCAAAGGATAATGCGGGCAATAATGTGAGCGGCGAAATTAATATTTCTGTTGATACCACAAAACCAACTGCAACCCATGTCTTCGATGGCATCAAGGAGGATGGGAAATATACAACAGATGTGACCGTGAAATTAAATGCACACGATAATCTTGCAGGGGTCAAGGAGATACACTATCGCCTCGATGGCGGCAACTGGCAAATATTCCCTGGAGCGAGTGGAACAGATACAGTTTCTGCGGAGGGAACTCATACCATTGAATATTATGCCGTTGACAATGCAGGAAATGTGGGGACAACTAACCAAGCAACCTTCACCATTGAGAAGAACAAGAAACCGGTGGCTGATTTTACCTACACTCCAGAGGAACCTCTGGATACGGATATAATAACATTTGTCGATCACTCTACAGATGAGGATGGTGAAATTGTTTCATGGTTCTGGGAATTCGGAGACGGAAGTACAAGCACAAACCAGAATCCAACACATATGTATGAGGATAATGGCACGTATGTGGTGAAATTAACAGTAACAGATGACAAAAATGCCACATCCACCAAGCAGGTGGCAATAGTAGTTGCCAATAAAGCACCAGTAGCCAAATTTACATTCAATCCAGCAAATCCAAAGATAGGAGATGAGATAGAATTCACTTCCCAATCTTTCGATGATGACGGAAACATAGTTTCTTATCTCTGGGATTTCGGAGATGGAAATACCAGCACAGAGCAGAATCCAGTCCATTCCTACGATAAAACAGGAACCTATAACGTAACACTTACAGTAACAGACAATGATGGAGCAACCCACACTCAGACACAGCAGATAGAGGTAACCAAGGAAAAAGTGAACATATGGCTCTATCTGATAATAATAGTGATACTGGTGATAATAGCCATTGTTGTGGTGGCAGTGTGGATGAAGAGAACAAAGAGCTGATCCCTCTTCCTTTTCCTTTTATTTTAATTTTTAAATTTTTGAGTGGTTTATTTTTAAGGGGAGAGTATCTTTTCTGAAACTTTAAATAGAGTTATGTATTTACATAAAAAGGAGGGTAAAAATGAAAGGAAAAATGTGTGTCCTGATAGTAATCATAGTTGTGATGGGTTTATCCATGTATGTAAAAGGAGATGATTCACATATTATAAAGGTTGTTCCCTCTGAGAAAACTGTAGGAGTAGGAGAAAAGTTCAATATAAGCGTGAATATAGTTCCTTCTTCAAACGTTTCATCTGCTTTCTGCAATCTCTCCTTTGATCCCCATGTTCTGCAAGCCATTAAAATTGAAAATGGTGGTATGTTTGATTTATGGCTGGGTGATTTGGAAGGTGTAGCAGAGATAGATAATGTCACTGGCAAAATCACTTATATAATGGCTGCCTCCTCACAACCTCAATCCGAGGAAGGAACCTTCTTTGTGGTAACCTTCCAGGCGGTGGCGGCTGGCGTATCAAATATAAGCATACTTGACCCAATTGTTCAGGGAAGCCATGATGTCAATGTGATAAATGGAACCGTTACAGTAACTGAGGAGGGGGATTTTACACCTCCAGATATCCACCTTATTGATTATCCTGATGCAGTAATAGAGTCCAGAAATGTTCTCTTTGAATGGAATGCTACAGATAATGTCTCGCCTGAAGAGAACATAACATTTTCCTACATGCTTTCTCCTTATGATGGTGGATGGAGTCCTTGGGGCTACACAACCCTTACAAGTTACAATGATCTTAACGCTGGGAGTTACACGTTTAGAATAAGGGCAAAGGATGATGCTGGCAATATAGGATATCTCAATTACTCTTTTCAGATACAGGACAATGAACCACCCCATATTTCCTCCATAAATATAAATCCTTCAACCCAAGCAGTTAATGAAGAAGTCAACATATCATGCATAATAACAGATAACTTTGGAGTTAATGAAGCAAAAGTGGTGATAACCTATCCCGATGCCAGTGTTCACGAGTTTATGCTTCAGCATAACAGCAAATATTATCTCGCTCAGCCATACTCCATAGAGGGTACCTACGCTTTTTATATATATGCCAGAGATGTGAATGGAAATGTGGAAACCTCTTCTCCCTATCAATTTACAATGGTGGCTGGTGACTTTGTTCCTCCTTCAATAACAGATGTATCTGTTACTCCTGCTCTCCAAGATGTTGGGAAAAATGTTACAATATCTTGCATGGTTACAGACAATATTGCTCTTCAAGATGTTAGATTGAATATCTCTTATCCTGATGGAAGTTATGAAAATTTCAGTATTTTTAACAACAAAACAGGAGACATATATTATTGTATAAAACCATATACTATGATGGGCGAGTACTCGTTTTATGTATACGCAATTGATGTATCCGGTAATGGTAATGAAAGCCAGGAGAAACAATTTTCCATTAGCGACCTGTCTTCCCCTTCCATTGGTAATATTTTAGTCGTTCCAACGATACAGGATATAGGGAAACATGTAAATATTTCCGTGGTGGTTGAGGATAATGTGGAAGTACAGGATGTCAGAATCCATATTTCATACCCCGACGGAAGTGAGGAGAACTTCAGTATTCTTCAGAACAGAACAGATCACACTTATTATTGCAATAGAACATATTCTGCAGAGGGAGAATACACATTTTACATATATGCCATCGATTCTTCCAACAATACCAATGTGAGTCAAGAAAATAATTTCAATATAGAAGATCGAACACCTCCCACTGTTGAAATAACATACCCACAGGAGGGGGATATTGTTAGGGGGAGTGTTAAGATAAAATGGAACGCCACGGATGAAAGTGGAAGTGTTGATATAACATTGAAATACAGCCCTAATAATGGGCAGACATGGACACTCATAGTGGAGCACACATCTAATGATGGAGAGTATCTATGGAATGTGAGCAATCTGACAGATGGCAGCGAATACGTTCTCCAGATTATAGCAGTAGATGCCTCCGGAAATACGGCAAGATATTTCACCGAACCTTTCACCATAGACAATACTGCTCCTTCTCTCGATATAACCAAGCCAGGGGCGGGCAAACTTTACATGTTTGATAGAGAGATACTGCCCATTATAGGAAATAAAGCAATAATAATAGGAAAAATCACCATTCAGGCAGATGCAACAGATTCATCTGGCATAGATAAGGTGGAGTTCTATGTGGATGGCAGTTATAAATCAGAAGATACCACCTCTCCATATGAATGGGCATGGAGCGAGAAGACCATAGGAAAGCATACAATAAAGGTCATTGCCTATGACAAGGCAGGGAATAAAATAAGCGAGGAGAGAGAGGTATTTGCAATCAATCCTCTTTAAAGAACTCCTCGTACTCTCCTTCTTCTATCTTTTTAATTATTTCCTTTGGATGCATTCCTTCTACTGTCACTCCCATTGAGACACATGTGCCAGCCACTTCCTTCGCCTTTTCCTTGAGGGATTTTCCGAGCAAATCCATTTTCTTCATTTTTGCTATTTCCACCAAGTCCTGTATTGTTATGTTTCCTGCTGTTCCTTCTTCACCTGCTCCCTTTTCTATGCCCGCCTTCTGCATTATTAGTGCCGATGCTGGGGGAGTTCCCACCTTGAGTTCATAACTTTTGGTTGCAGGATCAACTATTATTTTCACCGGCACCTTCATTCCCTTGAAATCTTTGGTTAACTCATTTATCTTATTCACCACTTCCACAACATTTAGTCCTAAAGGACCAAGAGCAGGTCCTATTGGTGGTCCAGCAGTTGCCTTTCCTCCTTCAACCAGAACTTCCACTTCGTCTGCCATTTTTATCAACCCTCCTTTTTCAATATCCTTACCTGTTCTCCTCTTACAGTTATGGGAATCGGAACCATCGCATCCAGCAGTTCCACAGTTATTTCCTCTTTTGCATCGTCTATCCTTGTCACCTTTGCCTTCTCTCCCTTGAAGGGACCGCTCACCAGCTCCACAATCATTCCCTCCTCTATGTTAGCCACAGCAGATGGAGGGAAAAGAAAATGCTCTATTTCCTCCAGATTTACCTCTTTCTCAAGAACATCTCTTGCGTATTTCATGTGCCGTATTATTCTCTTTATTGTTTCAATGTCTTCTCCTTCCACAAATATGTAGCCACGCAATTCCTTGGGAGCAAGTATGGAGTGAATTTTACCTGTTCTTTTACTTGCTTTTTCAAATAAATTTGCCACATTCTCCTCCTGCCCCACCTGGGTTTTGACAACAAATATCTTTCCCATGTTAAATCCCTATTTTATCTGCCACCCAAGGCGCCACGATTGTTGCGAGAATATATATTGTAAATCCAATGAACCCGATAATCAGTATTCCTATGGCAGTCATCTGTGCTGTTTTGTTGTATTCATCTGGCTCTGGATTCCTCGCCATTTTAAAAACTCTGCCATACTTGCCCTTGCCCAATCTCTCAAATCTCTTTTCTATTTTACGCTGGATTTCCCATGCCTTATCTATGAAACTCCCGCTCATTTTATCATATCAATTCCATATTCCTTCTCTTCTATGGTGCTTGTGGGTCCCAAAATCTGCTTTGATTTCACGCCAACGAGAACAATCATCACCTTTATGCTTCCCTTGAGGGTATGGTCAACGCCTGCTCCCCATATTATCGTCGCATCAGGATTAATCCTTGAATATAGTTCCTCAACAACTCCTTCTGCTTCCTTTATTGTCATGTCCTCGCCGCCTATCACATTCACCAGTGCACCTGTCGCCTCACTTATGTCAACATCCAGCAGCGGGGAGGAAAGCGCCTCCGTAATGGCATCCACCGCCCTGTTCTCGCTGTCTGATTCACCCAGTCCTATCATGGCAACGCCTCCCTGCTTCATTACTGTCTTCAAATCGGCGAAGTCAAGATTGATGAGCCCTGGCTTTGTAATCATCTCCGTTATTCCCTTTATGCTCCTCATTAAAATTTCATCTGCCACTTTGAATGCCTTATTGAGCGGCAGTCGAGGAGCAATTTCGAGCAGTTTATCATTTGGTATAACTATGACCGTATCACATATATCCTTCAATCTTGCCAGTCCCATATCAGCATTTTCCTTTCTCACCCTTCCTTCAACACTGAAGGGAAGTGTTACAACCGCAAGTGTGAGAGCGCCCACATCCTTGGCAATTCTTGCCACCACGGGAGCAGAGCCAGTGCCGGTTCCGCCACCAAGCCCACATGTTATGAAAACAATATCTGCTCCTTCCAGCAGTTTCTTTAT
>CAZWEL010000031.1:7393-8044 GCA_964632955.1 uncultured Thermoplasmatales archaeon
CATTGCTGCCTCCTTTCCTCTTTCAGGCAATGAACCGGCGCCCAAGCCTTTGGTCACATGTCTTCCTATGAGAACCTTATGGGGAACCTTTGCCTGAAGTAGATGCTGGGCATCGGTGTTAAGAGCAATCAATTCTGCTCCATATATTTTCGCCTCATAACATCTTTCTATGGTGTTGGTTCCTGCTCCTCCGCATCCCACCACCTTTATATTTGTGGTGAGTCCCGCCAGTACTTCTTCGAGTTCCTTGTTTCTTTCCTCGAGCTGTCTCACCTCATCCTCGGACAGGCTAACGTTATTACTCTCCACCCTTGAAATAGCTTCTTCAACAATTTTTCTCATGAATACCACCCTCAAACTTTTAAAGTAAAACAAAAAGGTTTATTAAAAAGTTTTGATGTTTCCGTTGTGTTGCATAACTTCCATTCTTAGTTAATGTTCCATTATTTATGGGTTATATTTTTTACTGATATTTAATAATGGGTAGAAAAATTATACTTATGCAACCCAGCACATCAAGCAAATTCATTTTATAATATGCTAATTAGTTTCTTCTCCATCTTTTCTATCCAATTTGTCGAGAATGGAATCTATGATTGCATGTGTTTCCTCAATGGAGTGGTTAGCGTCAATGATGTGCCAGTCCTTTGC
>CAZWEL010000032.1:0-7810 GCA_964632955.1 uncultured Thermoplasmatales archaeon
GGAGAATATCAGAACACTGATATTCTTCCCGCAAGTATATCATCCTTTATCTGTGGTATTTTTTCCAGATGTTCTCTCACTATCTCCTCCACTCCTGAGTCAACATTTCCTCCAATAACACTTATTCCCACGCTGAGAGGGTCAAGAACAGGCCTTCCTATTTGGGAAAGCATCTTCACATATACCTCTTCCACTCCATAATTCTTCACTATCGCCTGCGCGATTCTCCCTGCGGTTATGTTGTAAAGTTTTCCCACATGGGTTACAGGATTTTTGCCTGCGGGCGCCTCCATGGAGGCAGGACGATTCGGGGTAATCAAGCCATTCAATCTGTTTCCTCTTCCCACAGAGCCGTCATCGCCATTTTCCATGGATAATCCGGTTACGGTGAGGTAAAAAACTTCCTTTTCCGGGTCATCTGCTGTGTTTATCTGAAGTTTCACACTCCTTTCTGTATGGCGAGAGGCAAAATCCAGTAATTGCTCTGCAATTTCCTCCTTCACACTCATATAGTGATCTGCGTCATGAATATAGCGATCAACCATAGCCATGGCAACAGTTATGTTTACCTCATCCCCTATCCTTGAACTCATGACCTTTATGTCCTCTCCTATCTCCTTATATTTGTTCCTCATGTCTATGTTTATGTATCTCTCCATCTGATAGGTAAGTTTCTCCGTCTCCGTGAAGGGAGCATAGCCAACACCTATGGAGGTATCGTTGGCAAGCATCTTCCTTGGATCATAAACGCTTCTCAGGTCATAACTCCCCTCCCCTATCTTGCAGTCGATGATTATATCCGTGTCGGCATCCAGATTTCTGAAATTCTTCTCAAGGTATTCATGGGCTGCCCTCACCGCAATTGCCCTTATTGGCAACCTTTTTTTCTCATATCTTGCTGTCGCTCTCCCCACAAGAAGGATGTAGGCAGGTGATAGAATAACGCCCCCGCCAAACTCTGGCTCAGACTGCCCGCCAACAATCTGGCATTCATCTGTGTTGTGATGCAGAATATAACCAAAATTCTGCAGATATTCTCTTGAAAGAGCCCTTGAAACGGATTCAGCAAGCCCATCTGCTATGGAGTCGGGATGCCCCACACCCTTTCTTTCCACGATTTCAATCTTCTGCTTCTCAACAGGTATGCTATTCAGATTTTCTATGACCACATTCATAAAATCAGGATTGAAAAGATATACTTATAATTTTGCTATTGATATTCTTGCTCCAACTATCTTCTTCTCCTGCTTCTCTCAACAAGCCAGTCATATATCACGGGATAAACTTCCTTATCCACATTCTTTCCAGCAGTGAGATCAACATGGCCATAGTCAGCCCTGCATTTTATATCGCCTATCTCTTCCCCCTTCCTAAAAACAACATATTTTTTGTCCCTGCTTCCAACATTATTATATGCATATCTTACTTCCTCAGGAGATGCTGTTCTATCCCCACCGCCAGCAATGACAAGGAGCGGTAACTTGAATTTCCTCAAATTGTATTTATAGCTATAGGGGGCAAAGTATCTCTCAAGGGGAGGAATGCCTCGAAACATATCATAGAGCCATGGCTTTTTCGGATATCTGCAGAAGTTTTTATGATTCAAAAAAATGGCAAACTGTGAGAAAACACGGGATGAAATGATGTTGTCCATCCCCTTATCCATATACTCCTCCAGCACCCTTCTATTAATATTTTTCTCATTGGCAAACATACCTATGAAATCCTCCATTTTCCCCAGCCGTCTTATCCATCTCAACCATGCAATAGGGAAAGCACCTCTTCTGGGATATACCTTTCTTAGCCATTTGAGGATGTGGGGCCAGGAGGAGTCAGCCATATATTCAAAAGCAACAGGCGATGAAAGAGTAACAACTCCCGCAAAGTCATCTCCCTTCTCCTCACCATAAGCATATGCCAGCATTCCTCCCATGCTCTTCCCCACCCAAAAAATGCGTGGCTTTCTTCCCCTCCTACCATGACTTCTCACAAAATTTATTATAGCTGGCAAATCCTTATCTATATAATCATCGATGCACCACCTGTATTTTTTAGGATGAAGGGCGGGCAAGAAGGTGGCACTTCCATTTCTCCCCCTCAACTCAGCTACCCATACCTCAAACTTCAAATTGCCTCCAATCCCTTCATAGAGATAGTGAGCCAGACTGTATTTCTCCCATTTTCTGCTTCCTGGCTTTCCAAAATCCATGACATATGCATTTGCTCCTAGTCCATGACACAGAACTACAGGGTTGGAAGCAACCCTTCCCTCTGGCATATATCTGCGGAGGGCGAGTTTCCATCCATCCTTTGTGGCAACGTGAAAAGTTTCATAGTCAACGCCTCCCCTGGATTTATGCCTATCATGAAGCATATACATAATCATGCTTCTCCTTTTATCATTTTTGCAAATTAATTCCACTTCACAAATGTTTTATAAACCTTTCAGTTATTATTTCATGAAGGGTGTAGCTTTCACCATTGCCATGCTCCTTCTTGCCATACCTCTTGTATCATCTGCTGAATCGCCCGAAAACAACACCTCCTTTGCTATCGACACCTCTGGCTATGGCTACTCCTTTCCTCCAGGACTTGTATTCATAATAGGGCCACAGATAGTAACATGGTCATATGAGGATGGGGTGACAAAGTCCATCATTCCTCCATTTTACATAAACGGCTCACAGAGGGGAGTGGCAATAGCATTTTTTGGGGTGTGGAGCGCCCCTGGCTTGCTGGCGCAGCCAGGAAACATAAGCGGGATGCTTGTTGGCATTATATTCATGGTTCCGAAATAGCCCTCTTCCCCCTCACATTTTTTCTAAGTTTCCTCATGAAAGATGGCAAACTCTGCATATCCTTCACCATGCTGTTGGAGGCAAAAATTATTCTGTAATCCATTATGCATTTTGTTCTGCCCCTAAGATTGTCCTCGATGCGGTGGGATAAGCTCCATCCCTTCCTGTCCCAGTCGGTGAGAACTATCACCTCCTTATATCTCAAAGCCACATCATCGCAGAAGGTTGCTATATCCTTGCCACAGTGAAGAATAAGTATTTCCCCGTTTATATCAAGGGAATGGAGGGCAGCCACATCTTTCTCCCCCTCAACTATTATTGGTATCGTTTTATTCCTCTCTCTCAAATCCTCTATCGCTCTTTCCAATTTTTCCAGTGCCGCTTTACTGTCCATTTTTCAATATATGCAACACTTCCTCCTTTTTCTTCTTTACCCTTACACCCTTCTCTCTTGCCTTTTTTCCATAAACGATTTCCACCTCATTTATTCCTGTGCCGAGAAGAGATGCAACAATCTCCACTATTTTTTTGTTAGCTTTTCCTCCAACTGGCTCCTCATTAACCTCTATCTCTATCCTTTTACGCCATTCGTCATAGCCTGCTGGGAAAATATTTTTCTTCCCTATCCTCACCCTTATATGGATTATGCATCCCTCTCCGCTCTCTTCTATTGCATCCTCCATCTATGGCATCTTTATGAATCCTTGCTTCATGAGCATCTGGGCTGATTCCCTTGCATTCTTTATTGTCTCCTCAGCCATCTCATATATCTCCTGTCTGCTTAACTTCCTTCTTGCCACCCCTTGCTCTATCGCCTTCATAGCCACCGCTGTCGCCTCATATGGGAAAACCTCCCAGTCATCCATAGTAGGCACAATATAGTCCTCTCTCAATCCCTTCTGCTCTGCAACCTCTGCCATGGCATATGCTGCTGCAATATGCATCTCATCAGTTATGGTCTTGGCTCTTACATCCAAGGTTCCACGGAATATGCCGGGAAAACCAAGACTATTGTTTACCTGATTGGGGAAATCACTTCTGCCAGTGCCGAATACTCTTACGCCCGCCTCTTTCGCCTCCCAGGGCCATATCTCCGGTATGGGATTTGCCTCTGCAAACATTATGGCGTCATCGTTCATCTCAGCCACCCATTCCTTCTTTATTGTCCCCGGTCCTGGCTTGGAGGCAGCTATACAAACATCCGTGCCCTTTATTGCTTCTGCCATTCCTCCTGTTCTCCCTTCCCCATTGGTGGTCATAGCGATATCATATTTATAGGGATTACTCTCCTTGAGTTTTTCCATGTCCTCTCTTCCTGGATGCAATATGCCCTTGGAATCAACGGCTATTATGTTGCGAGGTGGCACTCCCGCTTTTATCAGCGTCCTTATTAAACATACATTGGCTGCTCCCGTCCCTATTATTGAGAAAAGAACCTCATCCATCTTCTTCCCCACTGTTTTAAGCCCGTTTATCACTCCTGCAAGGGTAATGGCAGCCGTACCCTGCTGGTCATCATGCCATACGGGTATATCAAGCTCCTCCCTAAGGCGATCAAGAATGTAAAAACATTTTGGAGAGGAGATATCCTCAAGATTTATTCCTCCAAAGGTCGGAGCAGCCCATTTCACCGCCTGTATGAACTCATCCGGATCCTTGGTATCAATCATCACCGGAAAGGCATCCACACCGCCCAGATATTTAAAAAGCAATGCCTTTCCTTCCATCACTGGCAGCCCTGCAAGAGGACCTATATCCCCCAGCCCTAGAACGCGAGTGCCATCACTCATGACAGCCACAAAGTTTCCCTTATTCGTATGCTCAAAAACCTTCTCCGGGTCTTTTGCAATGTCCTTGCATGGCTCCGCCACACCAGGTGTATACCATATGCCAAAATCATCAAAACTCCTTATTGCACATTTCGGCGTTACCTGCACCTTCCCCTTATAAAAAGGGTGCAACTTCATTGCTTCCTGTGCTGGCTTTTTCGCCTTTTCCAGCAACTCCTCAACTGTAACACGCTTCTCCATCAAATCACCAGTGGTGTAATTAAAAATGCTTCTTAAACCTTTTTACAGCATTGAAAAAATTGAAAAATGTTTTTCAAAAAGTATTCCATCCTCACAAAGAATTTTTGAATTTCAAATAAAATGGAGCAAACCCAGAGGGTAAAATTCAAAAACAGAAATCTTTAAATCCAAATTTGTATTACATTTTTTGAAAAAAGTAATACTAAAAAGGTGAAACCATGCATATACCTGATGGATATCTGGACTGGTGGATTTGTGTTGCCATGTATGTTATCTCAGCCATCGTCATAGGCTACTCCATAAAGAAGGTAAGGGGAAGCATGGACGGACAGCGTATTCCATTGATAGGGGTGGTGGCAGCAGGTATATTTGCAGCCCAGATGCTCAACTGGCCTATAGTGGGAGGGACATCCGCCCATTTTGTTGGGGGAGCCTTAGCAGCCATTTTGCTGGGACCCTATGCAGCCACCCTTGCCATGACCAGCGTCCTTGTGATTCAGTGCCTTATATTTGGAGATGGAGGTATAACCACGCTCGGGGCAAACATATTTAACATGGCGATAGTGGATGTTTTTGTGGGCTATGCTGTCTACAAAACATTTAAGAAATATGGAAACATCGCATCCTTCCTAGCGGGATGGCTCGGGATATGGCTCGCCGCCATCGCATGTGGAATCGAGATAGGAGTCTCATCCACCTTCGCCTATAAAATATGGGTTACTGTCCCCACCATGGGAATATGGCATGGTATCCTCGGAATAATAGAAGGAATAGCCACCATGGGTGTTGTTGCCTATATAAATGTTCATCATCCAGAAAAAATGGAGGTGGCAGCATGAAAAAAGCATATGTGGCAATAGCAATAATGATTCTCCTTGCCCCCCTCTTTGCATGGGCAGCAGATAAGGTTGGATATTCAGAGCCACTGGAAAATGCCGCTGAAGAAACGGGAGCAGAAGAAAACCAGAGCTATAGCGGTATATTCCCCGACTATACCGTGCCGGGCCTGAATCCATATATCTCGGCGCTCATTACAGGATTCATAGGCGTGGCGATAATAGTGGCGGTATTTTACGGGGTGAAAATGGCAAAAAATGATTGACATAAATAAGACGACAGAAAACATAACAAAGACGATTCGCAATTTCATGGCGGCAGAGGAATATTCCTATGGCAACGGATATCTTCAAAAGGCGACGGCGGAAGTAAAAATATTGGGCACCCTCCTTCTTATTTTTCTGGCTATTTCCTCAAGAAACTTTGCCTTCCCTCTCATCCTTTTTATCTTTGCTGTATTTCTTGCTCTCGCTTCCCGCATCTCCCCCATGGCATACATATCCAGAATCTACATCATGCCCCTTTTTTCTGTGATAATAGTTCTGCCCCTCGCCTTTGCAGGAGGAGATGGCATATATGGAATTTCTGTGAGTAAGGAAGGAATGGAATATGTTGCCCTCTTTGCGCTTAGAGTAATGGCATCTGTTGCATGCATTTCTCTCCTCCTTTTCACCACCCGATTTTCCTCAATACTTTCCGCCCTCAGGAGGATGCATGTTCCTCCCACATTGATAAATGTGATGGCTATCGTTTACCGCTATCTATTCACCTTCTTAACTCAATTGAATGACATGCTGATGGGGCGAAGAAGCAGAATGATAGAGATGAAAAGAAGTTTAAGGGGTGCATCAAATTTTGCGGGGAATTTCATGTCCCGCATACTTTTCAAGAGTGATGCCGTTCATATGGCAATGAGGGCGAGAGGATTTGATGGAGGTATGAAGGCATTCAGTAAAAAATTTGAGTGGAATCTTCCCACCATCTCCTATTCCATTATGGTTGTTGCAATGGTGCTTTTATGGATACTGATAGAATTATAGAGACGGAGGGGATAAAATATTCATATCCCGATGGCACCTTGGCAATCCATGATGTTAACTTTTATCTCAAAAAGGGAGAAAGAGTTGCAATAGTGGGACCAAATGGCTCTGGAAAAAGCACACTTCTGAAAATTCTTTCTGCCCTCCTGGAGCCAAAGGAAGGAAAAATAAAATTCTATGGGAGAGAAAATTTTAAGGAAAAGGAATTGAGAAGGAAATTTGGAATAGTCCTCCAAAATCCAGATGATATGCTCTTCAATGCCACGGTTATGGAGGACATGGAATTTGGTCCCGCCCAGATTGGAATGGATAGGGAGGAATTTCTCAAAATCCTGGAGGAACTTGATGAGGTATTTTCTCTCTCCCCTTTGCTGAGCAAACCACCCTTTAAATTAAGTGAGGGGGAAAAACAGAGGGTGGCAATGGCTTGTGCTATAGTAATAAAGCCGGAGGTGCTGTTTCTTGATGAACCCTTCTCAGCCCTTGATGTTGGGATAAAAAGAAGAGTGGTCAATTATCTTAACAAACTCAATGCAGAGGGAGTGAGTATCGTTACCGTCTCCCATGATTTGAGTATAATACCATTCATTGCTGACAGGGTTTATCTTCTCAACAAAAAAATTGTGGCTGAGGGAAGCGTTGAGGATATACTGGCGAATGATGAATTGCTCCTCAAAAATGGAATGGAGACGCTGCCGGCGGTGAAAATCGCCGCCGCCCTGGGGATTGACAGGGCGCCCATAAAAATGGAGGATCTGATTAAAATACTAAAGCCCAAATAGCTTTTTGTCCTCTTCTTCCTCTATCAGGGGACGATAGGAGGATATCATATCTATGGCTTCCTCTATGTCATCTATCTTTGTTACAAGATAGTAGGCAATTTTTCTCTCCTCTCCCTTGTTATACACCACCTTCACTATGAATCCTCTCTTGCTTGAGTAGATTATTTCTCTCTCCACTCCTTCCTTTTGCTCCGGCTTTATCCCCTTCACTTTCCTCTCCAGTCCCTCATCTATTGCTCTCTCTATTTCCTTTATGCTTTCCTTTGCCCTCTTCTCCCATCTCTTTTCCATGAGAAAGTCCTCGTAACCCTCAAAATATTCCT
>CAZWEL010000033.1:0-7617 GCA_964632955.1 uncultured Thermoplasmatales archaeon
ACAGAAATTACTGGGGAAGAGCAAGATTTCTTCCCAAGCCTATATTTGGTATCAGATTTCCATTTCCATGGATAAATTTCGACTGGTTCCCCCTTAAATTCCCCTATGAGGAATAATCATTTCGGATACCATCTGCAGCTTTTCTTATTCATGGGACAGATATTTTTTGTTTTGCATGGAGGTCCCGCCTTCTCAAATATGGTCGGCGCCACTTCTTTAACCAGCTTCAGCATCTTCCAGGCGAGTTTCCTTATCTCCCACTGAGCATGCAGACAGCATCTTAACTCGAAGAAGTTTAGGAGCGAGCGAGCATTCATCGATACAACTATCTTGGTGGCGGAGGCGTTGGGCAGTATATATCTGGCATCTTCCACAGGTATCTTCTCCTTCATTCTTTCATAAAAATCCCAGATTTTTTCCATCATCTCTTCATACTCCTTCCTGAAATTTTTTTCAATGCTCGGTGGGATTATATACTCCCTCTCCTGCTCCACATACCTCTGACTCTGCTGGGAATATGAAGCAATACGGTGGCGAACAAGCTGATGTGTTAGAGCACGCGATACTCCAGAGATAGCGAAGGTAAAATAAGCATGCTCCACGACACTTGTGTGGCCCATATCTATAACTGCCCTTAATATCTGCCTCAATTTTTTATCATCCACATTTTTTAAATTTTCAAAATCGCTTTTTGAATGGGTAAGCAATGCGGCTGCTGCTGCTATTATATCTGGCTCTGGTGTGTGCGCAATTAACTTTACTTCCATTATTTCCTCTCTAAAATCAAATCGATGAGGGATTCTATATCCTTTACTTTCTTCAATTCATCTTTTTTGATTACAGGAACACCCTCTATATTTTCTTTGCTGAATCTTTCCATGAATATGACAGAGTTGCGTTCTGCCACTCTGGATATATTTGCTATCAACCTTGCCTTCTCCTCTATCCTTCTCTCCCTCACGCCTATTATAAGCTGCTCATTCATCATCTCGCTTATTGCATGAAATGGGCTCCTATGGGTGGGAAATACAAAGGCACCCATCTTTTCCACTATTTTCAACATTTCATTATCAACCTCTCTCTTTATTTCCACCTCCTCCTTCCATATTTCCTCCCACAGATTTATGGGCTTTATAAAATCCGTTCCCATGAATTCTGCAAGACGCTCAGCCACATCTATGGTTGCCCTCTCCCCCTCCTCATACATCCTTATTGCCCGTCTTGAAACACCTGTAACTCTAGCGAGATATCCCACGGAGTAACCCAGTTCGTTCCTTATCCGCTGAAAAATTCTGCCATCGATATTCACATAAAATCCGCCTGGAGCAGCAGATATGAGAGGGGGCATTCCCTGGAGATAATTACTGAGGGTTTCATAAGTCATTATAGGAACACCATACCTGAAGTAAACCACATCGTGTTCAAGATTGGAAGAGCAACTTTTTTTCCCCACCACCACAGGAACACCATCAAGAAAGCGAGAGATGGAGATCAACTCCTTCGCCACCTCCTCATTTATGGAATCCACATTGTTGAGAACTTTAACAATCATGAGGATGTTATCTTTTCTTGCAACAAAATCAAAACTACTGGGTCTTATGCGGCATACCTCACTGCAGTAGAACCCTGCCCTAGTAAGCAGCTGACGAGTTGCATTCAGCAACTCCTCTCTCTTCATCAAACTCATATACTACTTCCCCATATAAAAATTTAATGTGGATTGGCGTGGATGATACCGATTCATTGGAAGGGGGATGCACAACTTACGTGGCAACAGAAATAATTTCAAGATTCATTGAAAACGGTTATGACATCATAGGCTTTCCCCGCCTCGTGAGATTGAATCCCAATATACCATGGAAAACGAGGGGAAATGGAACCATCTGTTTGCGAGTAGGGAAGGGAAAAGGAAAAAGGAGAAAAATAGGAGAAATAGAGGGATGCGATATATTTTCTTTTCCGAGCATGAAAAATGAGGGGAGTATAGATGAGATAGCATACATTGTGGAAGATGTGGTGTCAGCCAGCAGGAAGGAAGATGCTGATTCTGCCTTTGTTATTTCACCAAAAAAACTTCCATATTTCATATACAGAAAAGCGGTGAAAGAGGTGGTTGAACCAAAATATATAGAGAACTTTCTCAATAAAAATGGCATTCTCTATAGATATTACAGAAAAGGAAGAGGAATGGTGGGGGCATCTGCCGCCATCTCCTGGAAACCACTGGATAGAACCTATGAACTGATAGCATATGGAAAGGAGAGATGGATGGACAAAAAAAGTGTTATAGAGATGGACAAAAAATGCAAAAGCACTTTCAACAACTATGATTACAGGAACGATTACATAGCATTGCTTCCAAAAGCAAATTCTCCCGTATTCTATGGCATAAGAGGAGATGATTTTGAGGAATTGATGAAAGCAAGAGAAATGCTTTTGAAATCAGAGGAGGAGAGATGGATAATATTTGAAACCAATCAAGGGACTGATGAGCATCTTCAGAGAAAGAGAATAAAAAATATAAAGCCCTATGAGTCAGTTATTGTGAGAGGTATTGTAAAAAGGGGGGCAAGGGCAATAAAAGGAGGACATGTGATATTTTCCATATATGATGGAGATGAAATAGAGTGTGCTGCCTACGAGCCCACCAAGGAATTCAGGGAAGTGGCGAATCAGTTAAGGAGCGGAGATGAGGTGGTGGTGTATGGAGGAGTGAGGGCAGAGCCATTTACCATAAATATTGAAAAAATGGAGATAAGAAAAGTGGTGGATGTTTATGAAAAGGTAGAAAACCCTATATGCAAAAAATGTGGAAAGCATATGAAATCCATGGGGAAAGGAAAAGGATATAGATGTCCTGTATGTGGGGAGAGGGCTGGAGAAGAAGAAGCAAAATACAGGAAGGTGAAAAGGAGAATAAAACCTGGATTTTATGAAGTGCCTGTCATAGCAAGAAGGCATCTTGCAAAACCTCTCAGCAGAATGGGGATAAAAGATGCATATTCATAATGAATTCCATTTTTCCTCAAATTTTTTCTTTGCCATGATAACATAATCTCTATCGCCAAAAATCTCCAGAGTTATCGTTCCATCATAATATCTCTTAAGTTCTTTAAGGACTTCATCCCACTTTATCTTACCTATCCCTATGGGGAGATGCAAATCCTTTGTCCCGAAATTATCGTGGATATGCACATGTCTGAGTTTATCATGCATCTTCCTTATAAATTTGCATACATCCCTGCCATGCAAAAAAGCATGTCCTGTATCAAGATGGAAATATATCGCCTTCACCCTTCTCAAAATCTCAGCCGTATTTCTGTAATTATCCATCTCTCCCACACCATTCTCATACATCACCTTTATTCCATACCTACCTGCCCTTTCAACTACCTCTTTCATATTCTCCACCTGCATCTCAATGCCTTCCTTTATGGTGAAGAGAGAAGGGGGCCAGTTTGCATGAACTGTAACATATTCTGCCCCCAGTTCGCTGAAAATTTCAAAGCATTTTTCTGCTTCCCCAATGGCTGTATCGCGCAATTTTTTTATAGGAGAGGAAAAGGGAAGATAATAGGGGGTATGCCCCACGATGCCAAGATTGTAATCCTGCAACCTTTTTTTTATCTTCCTCACATCTATCTGATTATAATATGCCTTGTCCGGTTCCATAAAAAAATCTATGAAATCGAAATTTTCTCCAATCCATTTTATCTCCTCCATGATATTTTTCCTTGGATTATTCGGATAGCCAAGTTTCATGCATTTTAATGATATAAACCATTAAACCTTTTTCCATAAAATCGAAACAAAAAGAAAATTTTATAATGGTAACCATATTATAGCACCATGAGGGGATGGGTACATATAGACAACTTCGGAGAGAGTTTGAAAATTTATGGCAAGGGAAGGGTGCGCCGCCTGGTGGACAGGAAAGGCAAGATAGTGCTTGAATACAGAATGGAGAATTGATATAAAGAGGTTGCAATTACATAGCAATGAGAATTGAGGAGGCGGTGGAACACCTCAAAAGCATAGTGGAGAAAAGTTTTAAATTTGAGGATGAAAATTTTGTGGAGTTTGAGGTAGGCGGAGATAAAGAAGTATATGCCATAGATGGAAGTTCTGTAAAACTCTTTGATGCCTACACCTTTTCCATATACGCAAGGAGAATTGGGTGGGTAAAGGCAGATGAGGAGGGAATAATATCGATGGATAGAGGCAATATAGAAATAGATGTGATTTATGGAGAGAATGCAGATAGCATCAACGATGAAAGAAGGGAGCAGGAGGAAATGGAGCTGGGAATGAAATTTGATAAGGGCATTGTGATAATGGACGGATGTTCCACTGGAGAGATAATGGGGATAAGCAAGAAAAGTGGGATGAAGGCGGAGGGCGTCCCACTTCTTTTCGCTATCAAAAAATATGGCGACAGGATAAAGCCCAGAAAAAGATGGTATTATAAAATCGACGACACCACCTATGCTGTGAAATTTCATCCCCATTCAAAATTTGCCTTCAGAGTGGATTATGGAGGAGAGGATATTGAAGAAGTCCTTTCCAACCTGGCACGATACTGCAACGATATTTCCTGTCTGGGTTATCCATATCCTCTGGCAGAGGTTCATAATCTGGTGAAAATAGAAAGAGAAGAGGCGGAATATCTCAGGCGGGATATGATTCATCAGGCAATTAAAGGAGGCGTCTCCATGAGAGACTTTGAAGAGTTATTTTATGATTATCATGAATATATGGAGGGATAGAATGATAGGAAGGGTGATAGGAAAAAATATAGGGGAAATTGCATTTCGTCTTTCCTATAATGAGGATGTTAAAATAGGTGAGATACTTATCGCCGATGATAGGGAAAAGGATGCTCTCTTTTTCCTGAGAGCCATAGATATACATTATGGACAGGAAGGAGCAGAGAAGTGGGGAATAAGAACTGCAGGAGAGATGCTTATCCTTGATGGAGAAAAGGGAGAATATAAGCTCAGGGAGAAGGAAAGAAGATTATTCAAGATATGCATATGCAAGCCGCTGGGATATACAAAGGATGGCAGGTTTCACAAACCCAAAATTCTCCCCACCCATTTTTGTCCCGTAAGGAGGGCTACAAAGGATGATTACAGATTTCTCGAGAAGAGCATGGGGGAAATAGAGATAGGGAATTTAAGGAGTGGTGGAGAAATAATAGATGTTCCAGTAGGCATACCAGGCGAACTTCTTCCATACCATATAGGTGTCTTTGCAACAACAGGAATGGGAAAAAGCAATCTGATGAGGGTTTTCGCCGCCTCCGCCATGAAATACGGCAGATATGGCATTCTCATAATAGACCCACATGGAGAATATTATGAGGGCAGTCAAGGTATGGGATTGAAACACCATCCCTTCGCACAGGAACGGCTTGTTGTCTATTCTCCTTCGCCCTCCCCCGGCATGAATATGCTTCGCATCTCAGCCCATGAAATAGTTGCCTCTGATATGGAAAATATTTTTTCACTGAGCGAGGCACAAAAGGAGGCGATATATGCACTTCAATCCAGGTTTGGAAGGAGCTGGCTTATAGAGCTGCATGAGAGGGAAGTGGATGAACTGAGTTTTGAATTTGACAGAAGAATACAGGATGTAACCTTCAGTGTTCTAAAAAGGAGGGTGGAGAGAATAATGAATTCTGAAATCATCCACAGGGATGAAACCATAACATCAACTGAGCAGATAATACAGGATTTGCTCTCTGGAAAGGTTGTGCTGATTGAAACTGCTGGATTATATGAATATGAGGAGTTGCTTGTGAGCATTGTTCTTGCAAGGAGGATACTAAATCACAACAAGAATCTTTTCAGGAAAAAAGAGGAGTTCAGGAAAATCTCTCCGGTGCTGATAACAATAGAGGAGGCGCAGCGCGTATTGCGGGAGGGCGTATTTGCCCAGATAGCAAGAGAGGGAAGAAAATTCAAGGTGGGGCTTTGTGCCATAACCCAGCAGCCAAAACTTATAAAGGAGGAGTTGCTGAGCCAGTTCAACACATTTTTCATTCTAGGGCTATCAGATGAAGGGGACAGGAACATATTAAAATCATCTGCAAAACAGGATATATCGAAACTGGAAAAGGAAATACAGACACTAGAGGTGGGAGAAGGGCTGATAACATATCCCGGCGCCCCCTTCGCCATCCCTGTAAAAGTTCACTGGTATGATGACTATATAAAGGAAATGAACGGAAATGAAAGCATGAGGGAAGTTATGAGCGAAAATGTGGATGATGATTTTTATTAGTGTTTGGTGCATTAACTTTTAATTTCACGAATACTTTAACATCATGGGATATGCCACCTACTCCTACTCTGCCATTTCCTCATATGAAAGCTGCCCTCTGCAATTCAAATTCCGTTATATTGAAAGAATACCTCCATTGAGGAGGAGTGTGGAAGCGTTCATGGGCTCAAGAGTCCATGAAGCATTGGAGAAACTCTACAGGGATAAACTTTATGAAAAAACCGATTCACTGGAAGAAATATTGGCTTTTTACAATGACAGATGGGAAAGGAAAATGGATGAAAGAATTTTTGTTGCCAAGGAATATGATATTGAAAACTACAGAAAAATGGGAGAGAGATATCTTATTGACTATTACAATGAATACAAACCCTTTGAGGATGGAAGAATAATAGCACTGGAAAAGAGTGTGTATTTCCCTCTCAATGAAAAATACTGGATAAAAGGGGTAATAGACAGATTGATGGAGAATAATGGGGTGTATGAGGTTCACGATTATAAAACATCTCTATATCTCCCCTCAAAAAGGGAAATGGAAGAGGACTGCCAGCTCGCCCTTTATGCTCTTGCCATAGACCATCTTTATGGAATAGAGGAGATAGAGCTGGTTTGGCATTTTCTTGCATTTAGTAAAGAAATCAGGATTAGAAAGGAAAGTTATGAGGGGACAAGGGATGAGGTGATTCAGAAAATCGAGGAGATAGAAGAAGCAAAAAGAAAGGATGAATTTCCCCCAAAGGACTCCCCTCTGTGCAATTACTGTAGCTATGTTTCCATATGCCCTCTCTTCAAACATTCCCATTCCCTTCAGGAAATGGAGCCCGAGAGGGTTAAAGAAGAGGATGGCTTCAAACTGGTTAACAGATATTGGGAACTTACACAGGAAATCCAGAAACTGGAGAAGGAAAGGGAAGAAATAAAGGAAAAGCTGGTGCAATATGCAAAAAATAAAGGTTTGCAGTACGTATATGGAAGTGAGAAAATCGCAAATGTGAAGATTTACAGAAACATAAATTTCAGGGAGAAGGAAACAGTGGAAAAAATATTGGCTGAAAAGGGATTGTATGAGAAATACTCTCGCCTTGATATGATAAAGCTTTCAAATGATTTAAAAAATAACTTTTTGCCTCCAGATGTAGCAAAGAAATTGCTAGAAGTAGCTGAAGAAGCAGAGGTTGCAAGGATTTATCTCAGGAATGCCAGGAAGGAGGAAGATTAGATATTTATTATGAATACCTCCCTCTGCTCACTTCCTTCATTCCCTGCCATATCAACCGCATTAACTCTTATCTCATGTTTACCGATGGCAAATTCATCTCATAACCATGTATA
>CAZWEL010000034.1:0-7616 GCA_964632955.1 uncultured Thermoplasmatales archaeon
TTCGAAATCAGCCACCGGCTCTTCTTTGCTCACCTCATCCATTATCGCCTTGATGCCATCATTTTTCCTGAATATGGTCCATACAACGCCCGTGTTTGCCTTTAAAGTTTCAATATGCCTTATTCTATCCTGCAACGGCTTTTCCCTCGTCTCCTCGTGCTTCTTTATGTTTCCCTTTTCATAATCCTCCAGGGAAGCGCCCAGAATGAATCCACGCTGTGTGAATTCGCCGCTCTCCTCGTATAGATATATGGATGGCTCGTCCCTCACCATTTTTTCTTTAAATCTCTCGAACTCTTTCCTTGCCTCCTCATATTTGTTTTCTCCCTGGGGCAGAATCATGTGGATGGCAGAGTCAGGGTTTTTTCTCAATTCCTCCGCCTCCTCATCGCTTATAACATCATAGGGCTTTATGCAGAACTTTTCCGGCTCAACATGCCTTAAACCTTTGAACTCCTTAACATCCACCATGAAATGGCATGGAAAAAGAATATAAAAAATCTCTGCCGTAAAATCCCAAAATGTTTTTATTTCTCCTTCACCTATCTTAAAGAAATGAGGAAAATTTATCTCTCCCTGGCTCTGCTCGTACTTCTCGCATTCATTTTTGCCCCCACACCTTCAGGGCTTGAGAGAGATGGAATGATAATGCTGGGAATTTTCCTCATGGCTGCAATACTATGGCTTACAGAAGCAGTTCCAATGGCTGTGACGGGCTTGCTGATAATACTTCTGCAACCTCTTCTTGGAGTGATAGATGCAGATGAGGTTTATTCAAGTTTTGGAAACAGGGCTCTATTTTTCATCCTTGCCTCCTTCATGATTGCCGCTGCCATGGAGAAGCACGGGCTTCATAAAAGAATGGCTTCCCGCATGCTCTCCTTCTTTGGAAAAACTCCGAGGGCTTTTATTTTTGGCGTCATGCTCACGGGAGCAATTCTCTCCTTCATAATGATAAGTCATGGGGTTGCTGCTCTCCTCCTTCCAATGCTCATGCATGTGATGCTGGTGGTGAGGGCTGTACCGAAAAAGAGCAATTTCGGCACGGCTACCATGCTCGCCCTCGCCTATGGCACCTCTGTGGGAAGCTGGGGAACTCTGCTCGGAGGGGCGAGAAATCCCCTCACCCTTTCATTTCTCGAAAACTCCGGCTATACCCTCACATTTTTTGACTGGATGAGATTGAGTTTGCCCGTTGTGGCTGTTGCTCTTCCCATCATGGCGGTAATTCTTGTGGCGTTATATCCTCCTGAAGAGATAGACATAGGGAAGGTGGTGAGAGAAATTAGGAGAGAAATAGAAGGAAAAAGGATGTCAAGGGAGGAGAAGATTCTATCGGGAATAATATTTCTGGCTGCCGTTCTCTGGTTCTTCTTTTCAAGCACTCTCGGCGTGGCGGTCATAGCACTTTTCTCCGCAGTACTCCTCTTCATATTCAACCTCATGGAATGGGAGGACATGGAAAAAAGGGTGCAGTGGGGTATTCTTCTAATATATGGAGGGGCAATAACCATGGGAAGGGGGATGGAGAGTACAGGTGTAGCACTATGGATGGCAAGTGGATTGACGGGTATATTCCATAGCCCCTACGCCATTCTATTCTGCATAATCCTTCTCACCTTCATCCTCACCAATCTTATGAGCAATACGGCGGCGGTGGCAACCATGCTGCCAATCTCCATAGGACTGGCGGAAAGTGCGGGCATCTCTCCTCTCGCGGCGGGAATGGCGACAGCACTGGCGGGAGGCGCCGCCTTCCTTTTTGTCATAGCAACACCCGGAATGGCAATAGCATATTCCTCCGGCTATCTCACCCAGAAAGAAATGTTCAAGGCAGGAGCGCTGGCTGGCATATCCAGCATGGTGATAATCTTCCTCTTTGCCATATTTTACTGGACATGAACCTCCTTAGAAAAGGAGATTCACTCCAAAAGAGAATATACTCTGGAGATGCTCTTCTGAAGAAAAGGCTCTTCATTTCTCAAAACTTTTATATTACCCCCCCATATATTTCTAGATGGAAATATTCAGAGATGTATTGCTGCCTGTATCATCAGAGTTTTTTCCTGAAAAGGCAGTGGAAAGGGCGGCAGAATTTTCAAGAATTTTTGGGAGCAACATTCATGTGCTATATATAATTGAAGAGAAAACGATGAAAAAGATGGAAGAGGTTCTGCAACCATTTCTCACAGAGAGGCAGAGAAAAAGGATCGAGGAGGGAATGGAAAGGATGATGGAAAGTGTGGCTGAAATTGTTTTTGATAGCGTCAGAGAAATGCTTCCAACCCTCAGCAGGAATGTGAGATATGGTGAATTTTCAGATGTTATAGGTGAATTTGTTGAAAAGAACAATATATCATGCATTCTCACAGGATTTGAAAAGGACTGTTTCATCCATTATCGCCTCCTTGAAAGCATATCCATGCCCATATGGGTGGAAAATGGAAAGGGAAGCAGAATAGTGGGGGTATGTTCCAACCTTGCTCCAAATGTTAAGGTTCCCCCCTTTACAATAAAACTTGCGGAGGCGATGGAAAAGGATGCGCGCCTCCTTTACATAATAGACACAAGTGAGAAAGTTATTGTGAACGAGGAAGGAAATAAAAAGGAGGCAGGGTTAGAGGAAATGAGGGGGGAAGGGGAAAAATTCATGAAAAAATATGGAGGGCAAGTAAAGGTGGAGATAGTGGAGGGTAAGCTCGAGGAAGAGATGGCTAAATATGCAAGAAAAAATGATGCGGATGTGACCATAGTTGGAAGAGAGATGAAAAGGAGAGGTGTGCTGGTAAAAGAGCTCAGAAAGGAAATGGTGGAAAAAAGCCATAACAGCATTCTATTCCTGAATTAGTTTATGTATAAATTAAATTTAATACAAAAATTTTTATGTAAGAAGAGTATATGCCTTCATGGACGATTTGTCGTCTCTAACATCCAGAGAACTTAAAGGGGAACTCAGGAAATCAGAGGAAAAATACCGCCAGCTGTGCGACAAGAGAGATGAACTGAATCAGAAGGCGAAACTTCTGCGAGAAGAAAGGGATATGCTCAATGATGAAAAGAAAAAACTCATTGAGGAGATGAAAAAGACAAAGGAGGAGAGGGACCGCCTTGTCAAAATAATGAAGGAGCATAAAAAGAGGAGGGCGGAATATCAGCAGCAGGCGAGAGAACTGATTAAAAAGAAGAGAGAGCAGAGAGGGAAATATAAGGGCAACAGCCTTTTTTTGAAGGCGGAGGAACTGAAACTGGAGATAAGGCGCCTGGAATATGAACAGGAAACAGTTCCCATGAATCCAAAAGAAGAGGAGAGAGTGATAAAGGAGATCAAGGAAAAGAAGAAGGAATATGAACGTTTGAAGGAGCAGCTGAAGGATCAGAAAACAGTAGAGATAGACCTGGAGAATCTGGACAATGCCATAAACCAACTCTTTGAAATGGCAGATAAGGAGCATGAAATGGTTGTTAAATATTACAAAGAAAGTCAGGAATACCACAACAAGTTTTTGAAACTGGTGGATGAGATAGCAAAGCTGATAAATGAATCGAATCAGAAACACAAGGAATATCTGGAAGTTAAAAAGAGGGCAGATGAATATCACCGGAAGGCGATGGAGTTGAGAGGAAAGATACTGGCGATAAGGAAGGAGAGGAGAGAGAGATATGAAAAAGCCATGAAGATGCTGGAGGAGTTCAACATAAAGGCAAGATCTTTCATGGACGAGGAAGAGGTGGAGAAATTCATTGAAGACAATATGGAAAAACTCAAAAAGGAGGGCAAGATAACCATCGGGTTATAATGGGTGGACTTGCTGTAGTTGGTTTGCAATGGGGGGACGAAGGCAAGGGCAAGATTACTGACTATTTTGCCTCCAGAGCATACTGTGTTGTGAGGTATCAGGGAGGCAACAATGCGGGGCATACAATAGTGGCGAATGGAAGGGAGTACAAATTCCATCTTATGCCATCGGGTGTGGTGCAGAGGAAGAAGGTTGTGATAGGGAATGGGGTTGTGATTGACCCTGCAGTTCTCATCAATGAAATTGAAATGCTGAAGGAGGGGGGGATAAATCCCGACCTCATGGTGAGTGACAGGGCTCATGTTATCATGCCCTATCATCGCCTGCTTGATGGGGCGGAGGAAAATCTCCTCGGAAAAAAGAAGGTGGGAACAACCAAGAGAGGCATAGGACCCTGCTATTCAGATAAGGTGGCAAGGCAGGGTATAAGGATGGGCGATTTGATGGATGAAAAAACGATGAAGGAGAAGATGGAAAGAATAGCGCCCATAAAGGAGAGAATTCTGGATATATATGGAATAAAGATTGATATGGGGAAGGTGGTGGAGGAATATCTTTCCTATGGAGAAAAACTGAAGGAGTATATAGGGGATACCATCTATTATCTCAACAGTATAATAGATGAAAAGCAGATTCTCTTTGAAGGAGCACAGGGATTCCTTCTGGATATTGATTATGGCACCTACCCTTATGTTACTTCATCCAATCCTGTGGCTGGAGGAATATGCAATGGAGCTGGAATAAGCCCAAAGAAGATTGAAAAGATTGTGGGAGTGAGCAAGGCATATACCACAAGGGTGGGAATGGGACCCATGCCCACAGAGGATGATGGAAAGGCGGGAAATCACATGGCGGAAAAGGGGCATGAATTCGGCACCACAACAGGAAGGAAGAGGAGATGTGGGTGGCTCGATCTTGTGGCATTGAAATATGCATGCATGGTTAATGATGTGGATTCCATTGCCCTCACCAAGCTTGATGTCCTTGATGGACTGGAGGAAGTAAAGGTATGCGTCGCCTATGATTATGAAGGCAAAACACTGGAGAGATTCCCCTCGTCGATAAAAATTTTGGAAAAATGCAAGCCGATATATGAAACACTGGATGGATGGGATGGCTCTTCTGGCGCAAGAGAGATAAGTTCATTGCCCAGAAATGCAAGAAGATACATAGATTATATCTCCGATAAACTGGGGAGAAATATAGAAATAATTTCGACAGGACCGGCAAGAAGGGACACAATAATGGTTTCCTAAAGCCCTATTTTGTCTGCTATGCTCTTCATTGCCTCCAGAGCAATGGCGAGGAATTCATCAAGAGTCATGCCAAAGTTCTCACATTCCATTATTCTTCCTCTGTCCACTCTCCTTGCAAAGGATTTATCCTTGAATTTATTCTTCAGCGTCTCCACCCTCACTTCCTCCATTTTCTTATTGGGCATGACAAGGGCAGCGGCAACTATTAAACCGGAAGCAGCATCGCTGGCTCGGAGGGCATAATCCATTCTTGTCTCTGCTTTGTATCCAGTCATTTCATTATGCGCCCTTATTGCATGTAGTGCATATTCCGGTAATTTCCCCTCCAGCATCTCCGCCGATTTAAGTCCATGCTCCTCATGACTCACCTTTCCATAGTCAATATCATGGAGAAGACCTGCATATTTCCATGCTGCAACATCCTCTCCAAATTTTTCCGCAAGTTTCTCCATGATGGCAGCCACGGCAATCATATGCTTTCTAAGATTTTCATTCTCCACCATGCCAAGAATCTCCATGGCTTCCTTTTCCGATAGCATGGCTATGATATATGGCACTGCTTAAAATTTTATTCTTTTGATGCCTTTTCTGCTTTAAGCAATCCTTTCTCCCTTATCCTCTTCTCAAACTCTTTCAAATCCCTCACAATATAATTTCCCTTTTCCCTTCCGTTTCTTTCCAGATAATAGGCATCCATTCCTGCTTTTCTTGCGGCGATATAATCAAAATCAAAGTTGTCGCCCACATGAACTGCATTGCTTCCTCTTATATTCATCTCCTCCATTATCTGCATATATACCTCCTCATCCTTTTTCGTTTTCTCGAAATCGCTGACGGCGGAGAAAATTCTGCTGAAGTAGGGGGCAAGGTTGAGAAGAGATATTTCCACTTCTATAAATTCCCGGGCTGCATTTGAGATTATTATTAGCTCATATTCCTTAAGATTCTCCAGCACCTCCATTGCTTCAGGATATGTTTCAAGGTATGAAGAGCAGCTCATCAGCAATTCTTTCCAGTCCACATCGAGTTTGAATTTATCTATCCAGTAATGTATGTCATACCATTCTATTGCCTCCGGTCCAACCTTCATGTACTCTTCCATAACATACCTCTTCGCATCCTCCAGTTTTACTCCATATTTCTCAGCATATATCTCTGGAATCCTCTCCAACCATACATGATTTACAAAATCCATCTTTACTAAGGTGCCATCAAGGTCAAAGGATATCACTTCATACATTTTCGCTCACCGCATACACCTTCCCCTCATATTCTACTATTTTTATTATTTTTTCCCCCCGCCAGCCCGCCG
Source organism: uncultured Thermoplasmatales archaeon (assembly GCA_964632955.1). Lineage (GTDB taxonomy): Archaea > Thermoplasmatota > E2 > UBA202 > JdFR-43 > JAGGZK01. The sequence continues at coordinate 6,366 of CAZWEL010000034.1, forward strand.
GCTTTCTCACCACCGATGTGCCATAATTCTCCATATCCATAACATGAAGATAATCCCCTTCTTCATACAGCACCCTCGCCTCCCTTGTCTCCAGTTCCACCTCAATGGCTTTCTTCAACTCCTCCCTATAAACCTGCTTTCTCTCCCCATTTATGCCCCTCAGCTCAAGTTTCTTTCCCTCCCTTCCAGCAATGAAGTAAAGAATGCCGTCCATTTTCACAAACTTTCCTATATAAGAGGTGAATCGAATGCTATATGTATCCCTGTATATCCTCTTCCCATCCTTCATTCCATGAAGCGTTGACGACATCTTTATCTCTCCCCCCAGCAATGATTTTATTTCTCGGACAGCATGTTCTGCCGCCTTCTTGCTCCCCATGTAGTAATCATAGCCACCCCTCACCCTCTCCTTCCTTGTTATGAAGGACTGGCTTTTCTCCACACTTCTCCTTATTATATCCTCTACCTTATCTATTAAATCCTCACCGGCATCCCTGAGCTGTATAATCGCCTCGAAATAGCCGCCCTTCCTGAGGGAGCATTCAGGGCAGAGTTTCTCCTTGGATATTATTTCAACCTCCCTCCTTTTCTCTATTTCCCTCCCCTCAAATTTTCCTCTGCATATCACTTCTCTACCATCAATAATGCACTCATGATCTATCTCTGCCTTAATATTTTGCATAATATGGTTTTTCAAATCTTCCTCAAAATTCCCTCTTTTCCACTCGCCTCCTATCCTGTAAGCGTCGCATTCCCTGCAAAATGTAACCTCTATGCTGGCAGGAATAACAAAAAACTTTTTCTTCTTCAGATAGCAATCTATGCAGAGCCCATGGTATGTCTTCCCCTTTTTCCCACATTCAACGCAGAACATTTTTAAAGCAGTGCAAACTGAGCATGAGGTATTCCCTCTATATTTAAAATATTTTCCTCATCAATCATTCCCATCTCAATGCCGCATCTCACACTAATCTTTCCAACAAGATTTGCTATGGTGGCAATGGCGAGATGTTTCTTCAGCAATTCTTCATCTCCTCTCACTCCATCATAGAATGCCTCGCTCACATGAAACTCTATCTCTCCTTCCTTCAAGGTTTTCCCGAGAATGGAAGCATCACAGGCAGCCACCAGCACCTCTGCCCCCTGCCTGTATATTTTCATGCATATCTCATTCGCTCGTGAGTTTGTATCTTCCATGTCTCGGCTCAAATATGATCCCCTCCCTTCTCATCTTCTCGATAACCTTCCTTA
>CAZWEL010000035.1:0-2298 GCA_964632955.1 uncultured Thermoplasmatales archaeon
CATGAATTTTTTATTATCCAGCATTGCTCGCTGTCATCATATCCCATGATAGCCATGGCAATCCGCAATTTCATAAAAAGAAGCAGAACTGCCATATGCTGAATACGTGTTTTATGGGAGATATAAGGATAAACAGTAAGTATTTAGCAAAAGAGACGTGATACCAAGCAACCCATAGAAGAAAGCCCTGCAGCAATCAAGAAAATACTGGATGAAGCGAGGGCAATGAATGGGCATTGATTATTCATATCATCAATTCTTGCAATCAATTCAGGAAATTATATAAACTCTGGATTTCTATTGCCTCATGGGTAAAAAATCCACCGCCACCTTCATTTCCATTGTGGTAGTTATCATAACCTTCACCATTTTTCTCTCCCTTTTTCCTCATGGAATAAATATGGTTAGCCCCATATCCGTGAAATATGAGGGCGATGCTCTAAATTTCTATGGAGGGATGAGAGGAAAGGGCAATGCTACCATATATACATATAACTCCACCATCATGATAGAGAATGAAACCATGGAGGGGAATGCCATCATTGAAGGAGATATTTCATTCAACACTTCTTCAGCACTTTTTTATGAAGAAAAAATTCTTTCCAATTCCATCTTCTTTTCCGCCTCCTCCTGTCACATCTATTATGAAGGTAGCAGAAAGTTATACCATCGCATATCTGGAAGCATAGAGGGAAATATTTCCATGGAGATGGAAGGGAATGTGAAGATGGTGGAAGGGAAAGAAAATGCCACCCTTCTATCCATTCTTTTGCCGGGGGAATTCACCCGTGCCTTTCCTTTAAAATTTGAGAGATTATTCCTCATAAAAGGGGGAAAGATATGGATAAATGGTGAGGAAAAAAATTTCTCCGATTATGTATTTTTCAGAGGAGAGGGAGATTACAGCATTCCATATAAATTTGAAGGGAAGGCATATATGCTGGCAATGGATGGGGAATTTTATGAGGAGGGAAAAAGAATATTCTTCTTTCCTTTAAAAATGGTCATTCTCTGGATAATCTCCATATCCATTTTCCTTGTTTCCCTTTTCATAAAGAAAAAGATGTTTGAGGAGAAAGATGAAATTTTTGTTGGACCAGCCATAATTTTTCCCATTCTGTTCTTTGCCATCTCCTTCTATCTATGGAATGGAAACATGGAACTTATTTTTGGACTGAACATCTTTCAGATAAGGGAAATAAATATAGTAAACGCCCTTTTCATTTCCCTTTCCATAGTTCCCTATCTGGTTTCAATTGGTCTCATAGGTTTCCCTGCAAGAATAGCCATTTCCTCCCTATCTGAAATATTTGGTTTATCAAACCTGGGAAAAATGGTGGGAAGATGCATCGGCTTCATTCTCACCACCCTGTGGGGGCTGGAGATGATAGGTGGGGTTCTTAACCTTACACTTTCGCCCCTCCTGAGATTAATATGAAACCATTGCCAATAACAGGTGAAAGGGCTCTCTTCCTGAAGGCAAATAGAGCCATTATTCTGGCTGATATTCATATAGGCATAGAGATGGAATACAGGATGCAGGGTGTTAATATCTCCCTCCAGACAGATGCACTTCTGGAGAGATGTAGGGATATGGTGTTGAAAAAGAATGCGGAAAGGATAATAATAGCAGGTGATGTTAAGCATATAATTCCTACAGCAGAAGCCAGGGAGGAAAGAAGGGAGGTGAGCAGGTTTTTGAAAAACCTCCATGAATATGCGGATGTGGAGGTGGTGAAGGGAAATCACGACGGCAATCTCAGAAGCAAGTATGCAAAAATTCATTCCTCCAGGGGGATAATGCTGGATGATGTCGCCATTGTCCATGGGCATTCCTGGCCCTCTCCAGAAATCATGGGGGCAGAGGCGATTGTTATGGGGCATATTCATCCTCATGTAAGGATAGCCACCACCATAGGATATAGCTACCTGCAGCCATGCTGGGTGAGGGGGAAATTCATGGAGGAGGAATTCCAGAAAAAATATGGCGAGGGGAATAAAGATATGGAATTCATAATAATGCCCGCCTTCAATCCTTTATGCGGTGGCGTGGCTGTTAACAGGGAAAAGGTGGAGGGAGCGCTCTTTGGCATTATGGATATTGACAACGCCTTTATTTATCTGCTGGATGCAATCAATCTGGGGAGGGTAAGAAATATAATGTGAAAAAGCATTACTTCTCGGGTGTTGAAATGAAGATAATAATTACTGATGAGGTGGCAAAGGAGGCAATAGATTTGCTGAAGGCGAAGCATGAGGTTGTTTTCCAGGAATTGAGAGGAGAGGAACTGGCAAGGG
>CAZWEL010000035.1:2308-3596 GCA_964632955.1 uncultured Thermoplasmatales archaeon
ATATAATTGAAAAAGCAGAGAATCTTAAGGTTATAGGAAGGGCAGGCATAGGTGTGGACAACATAGACGTGGAGGCAGCAAGCAGGAGGGGCATATATGTGGTGAACTCTCCGGGCGGCTCCACCCGCTCGGTGGCGGAGCTTACCCTGGGGCACATGCTGTCTCTTGCTCGCCATATTCCATATGCGGACAGGAGCATGAGGGAAGGACGATGGGAAAAGAAGAAGTTGAAGGGAATGGAACTGCAGGGAAAAATGCTCGGTATCATAGGTTTTGGAAGGATAGGAAGGGAGGTGTGCAAACTGGCTTTAGCCATGGGGATGAAGTGCATGGCTTATGACCCACTGCTTTCTGATGAGCAGATAAAGGAAAATGATGCCACTCCTGCCAGTATAGAGGAGATACTCAAAAATGCCGATTTTGTGAGCATCCATACTCCTCTGACGGAAAAAACACGCCATATGATATCTTCGCCCCAGCTGGAAATGATGAAGAGCAGTGCCTACATAATAAACTGTGCTCGGGGAGGAATAATAGATGAGGATGCCTTGTACGAGGCATTGAAAAACGGTAAGATAGCAGGCGCCGCTCTCGATGTGTATGAAAATGAGCCATATACAGGCAAACTGACGGAACTGGACAACGTGGTTTTCACGCCCCATCTTGGAGCATCCACAAGGGAGGGGCAGATAAGGGCTGGTGTCATATGTGCCGAGCAAATACTTAAAGTACTCAATGGCGAGGAACCGGATTACTGGGTAAACCGCAACATGATGAAAGGTTAATTAATGATGGAGGTATAATCTCTTGTGAGATTTGAAAGCACGGTCAGGGACTGCAATGCAAGGATCGGGAAATTTGAGATAGAAGGAAAAAAAGTCGTCTTTCCCGCCATACTATGGTACGAATCATCTCGAATTCCCTCGCCAGATTTTGCAGAGATTAAACTTGGAGAGGATATAGGAGGCGGAGGAACCTTTTTCTACCCCGAAGAATGCAAACTCTGCGTTCCCCCTTCTTTGATATACCCTCATTCCTTCCCTGAAGAAATGCACAACAGGGCATATGAGATGAATGAAAAATTTTTTGGTGAGATAAGCATTGTTTCCGCTAAAGGCGGATGGAGGAAGGGGTTCATCAATGTGATGGCAAATGCCTTTGAGTTAATAAACAATCCAAGAAGTTTTGTGGAGGCGGTGGTGAGGATAAGGGAGAGAATCGGCTATTCTTTGCTATATGCGGCGGGCATAGCCACTCCTCTGAATCTACCTCTTCTTGTATATTGTGG
>CAZWEL010000035.1:3606-7592 GCA_964632955.1 uncultured Thermoplasmatales archaeon
GATTCCCTCGCTGTTATAAAAAAGAGCAGGGAAGGCATATATCTAACGCCAGAGGGAGAATTTAAACTTGAGGAGATGGAGGAATATCCATGTGGCTGTAGTGCATGCAGGGAGGGCATTGGAGGGTATGAAGATTTGCTTCTCCACAATTATAATGTTCTCCATAATGAACTCATAAAGGTAAGAAATGCGATAAAAAATGGATTTCTGAGGCATATGGTGGAGGCAAGAAGCCATTTCAATGCAGAGTATGCCACCATAATAAGGTTGTTTGACAGCCTTTATTACGAGTTTCAGGAGAAAAGATATCCAGTCGGTGGAAAGAAGATAGTTTCTTCTCCCTATTCCCTCAATCGCCCCGATATCGTTAGATTCAGAAAAAGAATTCTGGAGAGGTATGAGAAGCCAGAATGTGCCAAGTTGCTCCTCCTCCTTCCATGCTCCGCCAGAAAGCCCTATTCCCTTTCAAAGTCCCATCGTCTTTTCCGCAGTGTGCTGGCTAATGTGCCCAACCATGATGTTGTGCATGAGGTTATCGTTACTTCTCCATTGGGCATTGTTCCGAGAGAGATGGAAAATTTCTATCCTGCAGCCCATTATGATATCTCTGTAACCGGCGAGTGGTATGGGGAGGAGGTGGAGATGATAAATGAAATGCTTAAAGAGTATCTAAAAAATAATCACTATGAGGTGATAATAAATCATCTTCCTGGAGAGATATCATCCCATCTGGATATTGACGCCATCCATACATGCGTTGGACACCCCACCTCCATGGAATCTCTCCGTAAAATGGAAAGGGAGTTAAGCATAGCCGGTGATTTTGAGGACATAAGACATACAAGGAGGAGATATGACAACGCCTTGGCAATGATGAAATATCAATTTGGGAAAAATGCGGCGGAGAATTTTCTGGAGGGATGCAGTGTTAAAGGAAAATTCCCGGAGTACAGAATATATTATGAGAATGCTCAAATGGCATCCTTTTCCACATCCCGAGGAATGTTTGTTCTCACTTTTCCAGGTGGCTTAAAAATGGGAAGGCATTACTGGGTGGATATTGATGATTTCCAGCCGAAGGGAAGCATATTTGCTGTTGGGGTAAAAAATGCATATCATGGCATCAGGGCGGGAGATGAGGTGACGATATGGCATGATGAATTAAGGGGAGTGGGGATTGCAAAAATGAATGGGGAGGAGATGGTGGAGATGGAGGCGGGCGAGGCGGTGAAGGTGAGACATCATAAATAACCAATCATTTCAATATTTTCATTATCAAAATTAATGAGGGTCGCCACCCCTCTTTTTCCCACACTGCAGTTTATGATATGGGTATTGCCATATATTTCATGCCCCGCGTCCTCATGAACGTGCCCACATATCACGTAAGATGGCTTTTTTTCCTCCACCATGCTCCTGAGCCACTTGCTTCCGATATGGGTTCGTATGAATGTTCTGTCCTTTATTCTGTAGGGAGGGATGTGGGAAACAATCACATCTATTTTCTCATCTTTTACCTCTGGGTAAATATTTCCCACACCCATAAATTTTATACCTTCAAACTCCACAATCCTCCCGTCTATGAACTCCACTCTTTCCTTTATTTCATCAAGAGTTCCATCCATGTTTCCATGAACAGCATATATTTTCACATCAATTTCATCAAAAAATTTTTCATCCACCTTTCCCATATCTCCCGCCAGTATCACTATATCTGGCTTATATTTTTTAAATACCTCCAGAAATCGTCTGTATCTTTCTGTTCTTCCATGAAAATCCGCAGCGCACTGCGCCAGCATGTTATTTATTTCCCTTTTTATATCTGTAGTTTATTGCCCTGTTTATTTTTATGTAAAGTTCAGCCCCCTTGTCAAGGATGGTGGCATCCTCCAGTGCTTCTATCGCCTCCTTTGCAAGGATTTTGAGCAGATTCTGAATTTCGTCCTTATTTTTTTCCATGATATCCTTTAAGTCCCCTATTATTTCTGCAAAATCTTCCCCCTCAATCTTTATTTCTATCTTCATTTTCTCTTTCGAAGATTTTTCTCTATCATTTCAAGAAGTTCTTCCACTTCTCTCTGAGAAACATAGCTTTCCTGCTTCTCCATTTTTATTTCGGAAAGCCTCAATCTTATTGCTTCTTTGCATAGTTCAGCCACGCTTGTATATCCAAGCCCTGGATTTTTAGTTATTAGCTCCTCTATTTCCTCATGCAATTCCTTTGGAATTGAAATGGTGCTGTACTTATTATTTTGAGCCTTCTGCCTTTTCATGAAAATAAAAGAGTTATGGATATATTTATTTTACTATCGTTTTTTATTTTTTTCTCTCCTTTGGTTTATGCATGGACTATTGATGGAGACTATATAGCAAAAATTATTACTTCCCTTTCATCCTCCATGCTTTTTCCATCATAGTACATTTTTGCCTTTATGGTATGCATTCCCATGCCAGATAGGGGAAAAGTATATGGGGGAGAGGTATCTTCAAGCGAGAGTTCTCCATCCACATAGAATTCCACCCTATCATAGTCGCCTTCCACCGTCATATTCATTTTTCCTATTATGATAGCCATATCCATATCAAGATTCATTATCTCTTTCCCCATGAAATATATCCCTCCTTTCTCCGGAGAGGAAATTCCTCCCATCCTTATATGGAGTATTGGCGATTCCCACCATATATGCCCTTTTATCACCTCAATTCCATCAGAAGTGTTCCTTACTTCCAGATAACTCTCGTTTGTTCTCTCCTGTATTATCCGGAGATAGGATGTTCTGTAAATTTGTGGAGCAAGAATGTTTGAGTATATTCCATCCACTCTGGCATATGCCTTCACATAAACATCTCTCACACCTGCTGGCACTTCTATGTCTTCCTCCCATATTTTTCCATCCCAGTATGTCCCTCCTCTGTAGCCACCCTTGTATTCATCATGTATGCTTCCCTCGGTCCAATCGCTCATATTGCTGGAAAATGAGTACATAACATATGTTTCATCCACATTAAGGCATCCATATACCTCCCATCCAACCTTTATATTGCCGGTGGAAAAGGAATTGTTTTCGGGATAACTCCAGAGTATATAGGGCTGCGCGATGTCTGTCTGATGGAGAACATACCTGAGCACCTCTGCTATGTAACCCCACTCATAGTTCCCAAATTTCCATTCTGGAGGGTCCTTTATGCTGGACATCTCAGGAGAAACCCAGAATATGCCGCATCCATCATAGTTCCCATATATCTCATCATTCACAAATTCATCCTCTGCCTTCGCCCTCTTCACATTTCCTCCATAAGCCCATGCAGCCAAGCAGCCAGGCGCTGGATATCCAACGGTGGTGGGAATTGTCCCTATATTCCTTTCATCCAAATTTCCTCCAAAGTTGCCAATATAGTCGCCTAGGCGGAGGCAGGCGGTGTGGTAGAAATAGAAATCGGGAGGGGCATAGGTATAAACTTTGTCGCTGAAGGGACTCTTTCCTTTTATATCTGGATGGGTGGATGACCATGGATAGAGAAGCATTCTCACCCCACCATGAAAATCTGTTCCCACCCTTATGGCATGGTCATTTATGAAATGATACAGAGTTTTTCCATTCACACTTCCCCATAATTCGGAGTTGTATCCTCTCCAGTCATAGTCTGCTTCTCTGTTTAAATCCCAGTCATTGGCATCCCATCTCTGCCTGTGATCAAAGCCATAGGGATTGTGCGATATCTCAATATAAATTTCTCTATGATTAAGCAACCAGTTAATCCATTTTTCATCCTTGTTCTCAAGAAGCCATTTTGCAGTCCAGTAAAGTCCTATGGTGCCCGTTGTTTCATCTCCATGAGGACTCCCCAAAAATAAGACCTCCGGCTTCAGAAATCCAGTACTCTCATTGGTTATTCTTACATAATACAAATCATACTCTCCATCCACTTCTCCCAGCCCATATAACTCATTGGCAGGAAATATCTCCATGTAATCCGGATATTCC
>CAZWEL010000036.1:0-7557 GCA_964632955.1 uncultured Thermoplasmatales archaeon
CCCTTTTCTGAGAAGGCGCTTTCGCCGGAGGACAGGCACAGGAAAAACATAGTCGCCATAGATTGTTCTTGGAAAAATGCTGAAATGGTATTCAAAAAAGCGGGAAAAAGGGTAAGGCATGGCAGAGCTTTGCCGTATCTCCTTGCTTCGAACCCTGTAAATTATGGAAGACCTCTTAAATTGAGCACGGCGGAAGCGCTGGCGGCTGCCCTCTACATCCTCGGGGCGGGGAAGCAGGCAGAGGAAATCATGAGGAAATTCAAGTGGGGGATGCACTTTTTTGAACTCAACAGAATGCCTCTAGATGACTACAGCAGGGCAAAAAACAGCGAGGAGGTTATAAAAGCAATGAAAGCATATCTGTGATTAATAATGGTGAGAAGATACCAGCACAGGATATTTTAACCAAGTGGCGATGAGATAGTAATCTCCGTCATGGGGTGCCTTCACCTTTATGAAATCTCCCTTTCCAATTTTTCCATCTCCTATGGAATCATACCAGTACATGTAATGGCTTCTGTCTCTATATAAATTAAAATCTGTGAATTCTCCTCCTCCCTTTTCCACAGGATTCATTTTTATACTCCTGCTTCCATTCTCCTCATTCAATTTCCATTTTATCTCCTCCATATCAAAATTCCCTCCCTCATATATAAGAAAGGTGATTATATTCATGGATTCATTTCTGGAATATATCTCCACTGCCATGTTTTTCTCCCATGCCTCCTTTAACTTGCTTTCTTCCTTTGACATGCTTCCTGCGAATAGAAAAATGAAACCAAGATATATCAGCAGGAGAGATATCCCCAGCCCCAGTATGGCAATGGTTTTCCTGTCCACATTTATTTATTTCATCTTTCTATTTATCACTTTTGAGAACCGCAAAAATTTTTTTGGGTTTTGCATTTATGCCATTATGAAACTAAAATATCTGGGACACTCATGCTTTGTGATTGAGGGAAGCGAAAGGGTGGTGGTGGATCCATTCATAAGCGGAAATCCTCTTGCTCCTGTTAGGGCTGAGGAAATAGAGGCAGATATAGTTGCTGTAACCCACGGACACAGGGACCATCTCGGGGATGCAATAGAGATAGCAAGGAATAATGATGCACCACTTGTAGCAATACATGAGATAGCCGTCTATGCTTCCTCAAAGGGGGTAAAGGCAGAGGGGATAAATATGGGAGGGGGAGTGAAGATAGGAAATACGGAAATAATCATGGTTCAAGCATGGCATTCCTCCGGCATAGATGAGGCAGATTATCAAATATCCACCTCTCCAGCTGGCTTAATCATAAAATCTGATAAAACACTCTACCATGCTGGCGACACTGCCCTCTTTTCAGATATGAAACTGATAGGCGAGCTTTATGAACCATATGTGGCTCTTCTGCCAATAGGGGGTAGGTATACTATGGATGTGAAGCAGGCGGTGATGGCGGCGGAGATGGTGAGGGCGAAGATAAACATACCCATGCATTACAATACATTCGATGCCATAAAGCAGAATCCCATGGAATTTGTGAGGGCGGCGGAGGCAAAGGGGATTAAAGCCATTGCCATGAAGCCCGGAGAGGAAATAGAATTAGATTAACCTCCTTTCTTTAAGAACTTTGAGGCAATCTTCCAGCACCTCCTCCCTGCTTCTTTCAGCATTTATAACCACAAATCTCTCCCTCTCCATGGATGCTATTTTCATGTAATTTTCCTGCACCTTTTTCAAAAATTTCTCATATTCATATGCATGATGTTTCCTTTCCTTTATTCTCTCCATGGCTTTTTCCGGAGGAATCACAAGAAGGAATGTTATGTCCGGCTTTAGAATAAAAGGGGAATGGACATTCCTCAGCCACTCTTCGGAATTTTCCATTTCAATTGCCTCACTCTGGTATGCAAAGGTGGAATCCATGAACCTATCACATATAACCGTTTTTCCCTCAGAAAGCCATTTCTCTATTTCCTTTAAATGCTCTCTTCTGTCAGCCATGAAAAGAAGCGCCACCGTTATGCCATCCATGCCTTCCTCAATTGCTTTGTTAACGCTCCTCCCTATCCACGAATCCGTTGGTTCAAAGGTGAGAATCGAGCCATCAATTTTCTCGTGGAGGAGGGATGCAATGGTTGACTTTCCGGAGCCGTCTATGCCCTCCAGGGTTATAAATTTTCCAGCCATTGAGATAAAAGGATTATGAGATATATTTTTGTTTCTTTTCAAAAATATTAAACTCGTTTGAATCCTCTCTCGACATATGAAAGAAAAGAGTAAAATTGGCATTTAAGCGGGTGCAAGAAAGAAATTTTTCCTACCACCTCCACCTTCCTTTTCATTATTTCCTCTATTGCCTCATCAACACTCTCCGCATTCATTATGGTATAGGCACTTCCCATTTCCCATAATCTATGGCCGTCGCTGCCTGCCGTGAAGGGAAAGCCATTTTTTTCAACAAATTTCATCCCCTTTGCATTCTGAACAGGAAAATTTCTGCCATTTATTGCCTCCACGGCATCTGTTTTTATTTTTGGTTTTGAGAAACGGAAGGGATGAGCCAGCACTGCTATACCTCCCTTTTCATGAATTTCCTCCACCACCTCTGGAGCATTTCTGCTTTCTATATCCTCCATAATGGCGAAGGCAAGAATATGCCCCATATCAGTATTTATCTCCACTCCGGGGATTATCAAAAAATCTTTTATCTCTCTAAATGCCTTCACAGATCCCTCTACGGTATGATGATCCACTATTGCCATTCCCTTGAATCCCTTTTTCTTCAGATATTTTGCAATTTTTTCCGGCTTTTCATATCCATCCGGAGAATAACATGAATGGACATGGAGGTCAAACATGACACCTTATTTATTCCTTTTATTAACCTTTTTCCCTTCTATGTTTTTCGCCACAACTAGGAGAGCATCTCTCCCTTCATATTTTATCTTCTTACTCATCATCTCCACTTCTCTTATATTTCCATCGCTGAATATGGCCTTATATCTTCTCGGCTCCATTTTCGCCCTCCCCTTGAGAGTGGAATTGTAGTATTTAATCACTCTCGCCTTATCTTCATCTGCTATGAGCTCTGTATAATGTTTTCCTATTATCTCCTCTGCCCTGTAGCCAGTTACGGTTATTCTTTTATTCACAAATTTTATCTTTTCATCCTGTACCACAAGAATGCTGTCAAAGAGTTCATTTATAATGTTCTCATAAAGCTGTCTGAATCTCTTTTCCTTCTCTATCAGATAATTTTTTACAGTGACATCCTTTGCTGTGCCCACATAAATATTTTTATTTACCCTACTAACATCCAGCAGAAGGTCTATTCTCTTTCCATCCCTTCTTATCCCTTTTACCTCCTCGTTTTTAAAGCCCCCTCTTTTTATCTTCCTTTTAACGTCCTCCTCAAAGAATCTGGAAATATCCTTTCCAGTTACGTCCTCTATGCTCGTGTATCCAAAGGAGTCCAGAAATTCCCTGTTGGCATATTTCATTTTCATCCGGGGAGTGAAAAGGAAGGCAATGCAGCCCATTCCTTCGAATATTTTTCCATATAGCCCCTCATCAACTGCAGATATGCTCTGCACTCTTTTTATTATCAGGGGAACATCTATGCTCCTCAGAAAGTCATCTCTCAATTCTCTTTTTATTTCCTGAACATGCAATCTTATTGCTTCCTTGCAGAAATCCGCGACACTGCTGTAGCCCATATCGGGATTTTCCAAAAGAATCTCTTGGATGTTATCATACAGTTCCTTTGGAAGTGATATGGTACTGTACTTTATCATTGTATTTCCATAAGCCATAATTATATTTAAGATTTATTGTTATCTATGAACAAAATTGATAAATAAAATCAAAATTGCTTTGATTTACCAATCAGGTTACAGGGTAGCCATCCTCCACTTCTCCATCTATTTTTATGTATCCCTCATCATCTTGCAAAAATCTGTCCTTATACATAATTTTTCCATCCCTGCTCACCATTTTTATCTTTTTAAACTCATCAAAACTCAACTCTTTTTCTGGCATTGGCTCTATGCCTTCCACATAAACCCTGCTCCCTTCTTCTGCGTTGGGAAGTAGAAGAAGCGCCTCTCCATTTTTATTAACTGCAAGCAGCATTCCGTTGGAATCTATACCCCTTATTCTCGCCTTTTTGAGGTTTGCAACCACCACAATCTTTCTCTCTTCCAAATCCTTCTCGCTATACCATGCTTTTATTCCTGCAACTATCTGCCTCTCCTCGCCGCCGAGATCTATCGTGAGAACATACAACTTGTCCGCGTTGGGATGCGATTCAACCCTCACTATTTTCGCAACCCTCAAGTCAAGTCGTGAGAAGGGGTCTTCCTCCTCGCCCACTATTTCCTTCAAATCGAGTTTTTTGAAGAGCGGAAACGGTGAAACATCTTTCCCTTTCACATCCTTCATTGCCTCCTCCCATCCATGCTCATGAATGCTTCCCTCCTCCCCCATCATTCTCCATATTCTATCTGCTGTCCTGGGCATATATGGGGCGGAGGCGAAAGCCAGCAGCCGGACAATTCTTGCACATACATTCATAACACTTCCGCATCTCTCTCTATCCTCCTTTATCAGTTTCCAGGGTTCGCTGGCATTCATGAATCTGTTGCCAAGCTGGGCAATTTTCATTATTTTTTTCATTCCTTCCTTAAGCTGGCATTTTTCAATATTTTCCGAAAGTTCCTTAAAAAGTTCCTCCGCCTCTCTGATAACTTCTTCATCTTCTTCCGAACCCTTTTCATAGGGAGGTATTTTTCCAAAATTCTTTTTGATGAAGGTGAGAACCCTGTGTATGAAGTTCCCGTATATGGCTACAAGCTCATTATTTACCTTTGCAACGAAGTCATCCCATCTCCAGTCAGTGTCCCTCTTTTCGGGCATGTTTATGGAGAGATAATACCTCACCATATCTGCATCAAACTTTTTCAGAATGTCGGGAATCCATATACCAATGCCCCTTGACTTCGAAAACTGCTCCCCGGAAAGGGTGAGATACTCATTTGCGGGCACATCATATGGTAAATTCAAGCCGCCATGCGCCATGAGCATGGAGGGCCATATTATGGTATGGAAAGGTATATTGTCCTTGGCAAGGAAGTAATAATGCTTTGCCTCCTCCATCCACCATTTTTTCCATTCATCCTTCTTCCCTATTTTTTCCGCCCATTCCATGGAGGCGGAGAGGTAACCAATGACAGCATCAAACCACACATATATCCTTTTACTTTCATATCCCTCAAGAGGAACTTCCACACCCCATTCGAGGTCTCTGGTTATCGCCCTATCCTGCAGTCCGGATTTTATGAAATTTATTGTGAAATTTAAAACATTATCCCGCCAGTAATCTTTATCTTTCAGCCATTCGAGAAGTTTGTCCTCAAAGGCAGAGAGTTTGAAGAAGAGATGTTCTGTTTCTTTGAGTATTGGGGTGGAGCCACATATCCTGCATTTCGGTTCCAGAATTTCTATCGTTTCCAGAGTTCTTCCGCATTCCTCGCACTGGTCGCCCCTCGCCTTCCCATGGCAGTAGGGGCATATTCCCTCTACATATCTATCCGGCAGAAATCTTTCACATTTATTGCAATAGAAGGCATGAATTTTCTTTGGATAGATGTAGCCATTTTCATATAATTTGAGAAAGAAATTCTTCACCACATTTTTATGGAATGGATTGCTTGTCCTTGTAAAATTTTCAAATTTTATGCCAAGTTCTTCCAGATTCTTTTTATGCTCTTCATGATATCTGTCCACTATCTCCTGCGGACTTATGCCCTCTTTCTCGGCGGTGATGGTTATGGGGGTGCCATGCTCATCACTTCCAGAAACCATGAGAACCTCATTCCCTTTCATTCTATGGTATCTTGCAAATATATCGCCCGGGAGAAGACATCCTACCAGCGTTCCAAGATGGAGTGAGCCATTGGCGTAGGGCCATGCAACCCCCACAAATATTCTCTCCATGGAATGTATATCATTTCCTATTTAAAAGTTTCATGGGACAATTATGTTTTTAAAATAGAAACCATATCCTTTACAATGCCCGTATTTGTTGTTCAGAAACATTATGCCCGACGCCTTCATTATGATTTCCGCCTTGAGATGGGCGGGGTGATGAAAAGCTGGGCTATACCAAAGGTTCCTCCAAAAAAACATGGCATTAAGAGGCTTGCCATTCCTACGGAAGACCATGAGATGAAGTTTGCTGATTTTGAAGGGGAGATTCCGGAGGGGTATGGAGCTGGGAAAATGGAGATATGGGATAAAGGCGAGTATGATATGGATGAGAAGGAGGAGAACAAACTCGTTTTCTATCTTTACGGAGAAAAACTTCAGGGCAGATATTGCATCGAAAGGATGGAAGATGGAAGATGGCTTTTTTACAAGTGCTGATGGGGCATATTCAAGGAGGATGACCTATGAAAATAGAAGATTTAAAAATTGATGTGATGGAGGGCGTTTACAACCCTGCCGAGGATAGTTATCTTCTCATAAAATCCATTGTGGCAACGAGAGGGGAAGAAGCATTGGACATGGGATGTGGGAGTGGAATAGTGGCTCTTCATCTCGCAAAAAATGGATGCAGGGTGACGGCGGCAGATATAAATTCCACGGCTGTGGAGAATACAAGGAAAAATGCGGAGATGAATAATTTCGAGATAGAGTGTTTGGAGAGCGATTTATTTTCCAGAATAGAGGGCAAATTTGATTTAATCGCCTTCAATCCCCCCTATCTTCCCACCAGTGGAGAGGATATTGCATGGGATGGAGGGAGAGGAGGGATGGAGATTATTGAAAGATTTCTGGAAGATGCATGGAAATATTTGAAGAAGGAGGGAAGGATATATATGATTGTAAGCAGTTTGACATCTATGGAAAAATTAATGGATAAATTTGGAGGAAAATACTCATTTTATAAAATTTCGGAGGAGAGATATTTCTTTGAAAGTTTGATGGTTTATGAAATAAGTTTAAAGGGATAAAATCTCTCTTATTTTCTTCCTGAAATCCTCCATACTTCCCTCATTCACTACAACCATGTCCGCCATTGCTATAACATTACCTATCCCCCAGGACATCTCCCGCCTCTCTCTCCTTTTCAAATCCTCCAGATTAATGCTGTCATCTTCCCTCCCTCTTTTTATGAGACGGGCATATCTTATGGAGGGAGATGCATGAATCGCAACCAGTATGAAATTTTTTATTGATTTTTTGAAGGTTTCCACCTCCTCGATATTTCTTATTCCATCTATGACAACTGTTCCTCTTTTCCCCTTTCCAATTCTCTCCAAGCATCTCTTTGCCCATATGTCCATGCCATATTCTTTCCTCATCTCATCTGCTATCCTTCCGAGATTTTCATCATTTATCTCCATTCCTCTTCTTATCGCCTCTTTTCTTACCTCATCACCCATGCTCATTATCTCTATTCCCATTTCCTCTGCAACCTTCACCGCCTCCGTTTTGCCCGCCCCCGGCATCCCGGTGAATGCTATTTACATCCTCAAATCACGCTCCTTTCACCCTGCAAAGCACCTCTC
>CAZWEL010000037.1:0-7480 GCA_964632955.1 uncultured Thermoplasmatales archaeon
AGTTGCCCTTCATAATCGCCGCCAACAAGATAGATTTGAACGGCTCCACACCCGCTACCCTAAAATCTGCATTTCCAAAACATGAAGTTATTCCCATCTCCGCCTTAAACGGAGTCAACATGGATTTGCTTTACGAGGCAATGTTAAGAAGATTTGGCAAAAAGAGGAAGTAATATGGAAATAAAGGTGAATTTCATATCTCAGGAAAAGTTGAGCGGATTGAGCCAAGATGAAAAACTGGATTTCATTTTGAAGGAGGTGAGAAAGGGGCAGATTCTTGTGCTGGAGCAGGGATTGACGGCGGAAGAGCAGGCAAAACTCATAGAGATGACAATGGAGAAAGTGAATGAAAAATTTTCAGGCATAGAGATGGAAAGCTATATGTCGGAGAAGCAGAATTTCTGGGAGAAGTTGCTTGGAAGGAAAAGGGCAAGGATGACCATAGTGGGACCAGCAGACAAACTGAAGACGGTTTATAGAGATAAGGACGTGATAAAGGCGGTTATAGTGGGGAAAAGATAAAATGCCTCATCAGTGCCTCAAATGTGGAAAGATATACGAAGATTCCAGATACGTGCTAGAGGGATGCCCTGAATGCGGGGGAAAGGCATTCTATTACACCAAGGAACCTCTGGGAGAAAAGGAAAGGAAGAAACTTCTTAAGAAAATTGAGAAGGAGGAGGCGCCCATCCAGGCAGAAAACATGGAAGAGATTCTCCAGGAAATAAAGAGGAGGAAGGAGGAGGCGATAAGGGAGGCGGAAAAGTTAAAGGAAAGGGTTGAAAGCATAAGCGTTAAAGAAGTGGGAGAGTATGAGATAAATGTGAGGCGGCTGGCGGAGGAGGGAGCGATAATAATTTACAAGGATGGTGCCTATTTCATATACCTCCCATCTCTTTTTCAGGGAAAAAAATAATATAGGAAATGCAATTCTCCACCCATGATTAGGGATATAGACATAACACGCCTTATAGTGGAAGAGTTCCATCAGCAATTTTTGGATAGCATCGAAATAGATGTTGCCATAGTAGGCGCAGGTCCCTCCGGCTTAACAGCAGCCCGCTATCTTGCTGAGAGAGGAAAAAAGGTTGTGATTTTTGAGCGCAAGATTTCGCCAGGCGGCGGAATGTGGGGTGGTGGAATAGGCTACCCTGTCATAGTAATAAAGCAGGGCCATGAAATTCTGGAAGAAGTGGGTGTGAAATGCATAAAGAAGGATGACTACTGGATTGCCAACTCTGTGGAATCGGTGGCAAAGCTGCTCTCCGCCGCCATAGATGCCGGGGCAAAGGTGTTCAATGGAATGAGTGTTGAGGATGTCATGTTCAGAGATGAAAGAGTATGTGGTGTTGTGATAAACTGGAGTGCCATACTTACTGCAGGACTTCATGTTGACCCTGTTTCAATAGAGGCAAAGGCGGTTATAGATGCCACCGGCCATGACTGCAACGTTGTTAAGGTGGTGGAGAGAAAGTATGGATTGAAAACGACTACAGGTAAAATTGAGGGAGAAAAGGCGATGTGGGCTGATGAGGGAGAAAAAAAGACGGTGGAAAATACGGGGGAGGTATTTCCTGGATTGTATGTCACAGGAATGGCAGCCAATGCAGTGCATGGCTCACCCAGAATGGGACCCATATTCGGGGGAATGCTTCTCTCGGGCAAAAAAGTGGCGGAGATGGTGCTTGAGAAAATATAATAGCAGAAAGGAAAGGTTATCATCCTTTCATCTCTTCTTTTCTTTATTCTCGGCATATTTATCCTATGGAGAAGTGATATCCAACTGAAATCAATCCTTCTTTATCTCTATCTTATCATCCATATAAACTCGCATGCCGTCGAAGGCGGCAATTGTTGGAATGCCAGTCTGCTGGGTTATCCAGTTCGCCTCCTCATTAGGGTTCTGTAAAACCTTGAGGCCCATATGGGTGAGGATGGCTATCTCCGGCTTTACTTCCTTAACCAGATGGGCAGCATCCTCTGTTGACATATGAAATGGTATTCTTCCATTGAGAGGGCGGGTGAGGCATATTATCAGAATCCTTGCTCCTTTATGCGCCTCAACAAGTTCATCAAAAAATTGGGTATCGCTTGTATAGGAAACAGCCCCTGCCTCCAACATGAGTTGAAAACCTATGGTTGTTTCATCGGAATGAAGGGCAGGGGTTATTTTCATCTCATACCAGTCCTTCAGCATCACTTTGTCTCCCGGTTTTGCTGCCCTCACCCTGTAGGGAAGTTTTTTATGATAGTGGGAGATGGGGCGGTAGTCATTTATTCCATTTATGACGCTCTCACTCCCTATAACTACGCCTCTCTTATTTTTACCTCCAAGAGTCATCGCCTCTATGAGGATTTCCGCATCTGTATAGTGGTCTGGATGGGTGTGGGAAACAAAAATAATATCTGTTTGTGTTGGATCCAAGCCAATATCATACATTCTAACCAGCGCTCCTGGACCGGGGTCAACATGCATCAGCAACCCTTTATCTGCTATGTATATGCCCCCTGTCGATCTCTTCTGAAATATGGTGGCAAACCTTCCACCACCTGTTCCTATAAATGTGATTTTTGCCATTTTTACAATATGTAATACACATTTACCTATTATATTTTGGGAAATTCATAGAGGTAGAATATATATAAAATAAATCATATCCTATCTCATGGAAAAGGTGCTAATATTTGACTACGATGGCGTCATCGCTGATTCAAAGGCAGTATTCATGAGATACTTTCTGGAAGCATGTGAAAAATATGGTGTTAACATTTCCACAGAAGAAGAATTTCTTCGCCTTTATGAAGGGAATGTGTATGAAAGCATGCTCTCCCTCGGGCTCACAAAGAAAAAAATTCTTTCAGTTGTATATTATATGAGGGAGGGACTCATGAAAAATAGAGATAAAATCAGGATTTTTCCTGGTATAAAAGATGTGCTGAAAACACTTTCCTCATACCCTCTATTCATAGTCACCTCCAATGACACAGAGGTGGTTAAAACCTTCATCACAGAATGGGATATTGATTTCTTTGAGGAAATTATTGGCTCGGACAGGGAGGCGAGTAAGGTCAGAAAGATAGAATATGTGATGAAAAAATATCCTCATGCCCTTCATTTTTTCATAGGAGACACAGCAGGAGATATACTGGAAGGCAGGAAGGCGGGAGTGAAGACAGTAGCCGCCATATGGGGCTGGCATGATATGGAAAAATTATCAAAAGCGAAACCTGATTATATCGCAACGAAGCCCTCTCATCTTCTTGAAATATTCTAGTTAAGGAGTGGAGACAACCCTCTCATCCCATGTGTAGGAATTGTTGGGTGAAAATGCGATGGCTTTTACAACATGCTCTCCCGTCAGATCATATTCTATTCTGAAAGGTTTTTTAATATCTGATGCAACGAATTCTCCATCAATGTAGAAATCTACTCTGACAGCATTCTCCGCATATACCTCTATGAAATGGTTCTGAGGTGGCTGAATATAAACGTACATTTCCTCCACAGGAGGGAGAGGAAGATTGCATACATATGCAATGCTCCTCCTCAATATCCACCAGTTGTAACTCCAGTTTTTCTGCTCCCCCTCCATCCAGGCATAAACATATCTTGGAATACCATATATGGAAATGCCGAAGAATTCCTCAACACTTCCATTGAAGCGGGGAGGTATTTCAGGATGATTGCCAAATACCACCACCCTTCCCTTTCCATACTCTCTTTCTGCTGCTGAAATATACCCCTTTATGTCTGTTGTTATATTCTTATATGGCACCCATGAGCCATGCTTATATATCCAGTAATGCAATGGAGCAATGTCAGATGGCTCCTCCGCATATATTGCCAGAGGTTTTGTTTCCTCCATTCCATACATGCCCGGCCCTCCTCCGTATGTGATATATCTCTCCTTCAGCCCTCCAAACATCTCCCCACCAAAAATTTCAGTTTTTACTGGAATATTGCTTCTCCCTCCCTCCTTCCAGAGATACTGCCATTCTTCTTCCTGATCATCATTTATGTATGCATCTACTATGTCAAGGGATGCGATGTTTATTATGAAATCAAGGATATGGTGGGGGTGCTCATATCCCATGCTCATTATATTCGCTCCGCCACATGTTCCAACATATCCTCCACCATCTCTTATGAATTTTTTTATTTCCTCCCTCCATCTTGGGAGAAGTCCATGAAAATACTGCCTTCCGCTGGCTCCTATAAAAAGAACATCGTAATTTTCCAGATTTCCGTTCATGACATTCTTAAAATCGATTCTCTCCACCTTCATTTCATATATGGTGGCGTTGTCATACCATGCATAATGGAAACATCTTTCCAGAAGATTTACCGAAGGGGAGATGGAATCATAGAGAGCAATCTTAATTTCCTGCTTATCTTCAGAAAATCCGTTTCCAGGGTTAAAAGATATAAGAATTATGATGCTCACCACTGCAATATAACCTTTCATTACGGCGTAATTCTTTTCAATCTTATATATTTTGTTCCCTCACCCACCATGGCAAATATCATTTCCTTTTTAACTGAATGGGCAAGCCTCACCGCCCTGCTCACCTCAGCCCATGTGCTTCTGTAACCTTCATCAACCACATGAACGAGATATGGAGCATGACTTTTTTCGGGATTTTCCTCATAAACCCTGAAATGGGAGCCAAATTTGAAACCCGTTTTTGGAAGCAATCTCATCTCTCTCATTTCTTTATATACAAGTAATCTTCTCTCTATATCAGGCTGTATTTTTCTTGCATGCTTTATGAATCTCTCCATGTTCATCTTTCTCCCCTTTCTGATTATGGTCGCCCCCCTCTCCGCCAGATATGATGCCTCCATTAAAGAGAGTTGGGTATAATTTCCAATCTCCCTACCTATGAAATCTTTTCTGAGTTTCTCTCTCAGTCCCTCATCTCTGGTTATGCATCTGTCATTAAGGAGTATTATCTTTCCCTCATAATCCCTCTCCTTCATATGCCCTCTCATTCTAAAAAATTTGGCTATGTAGTAGGTTATATCCCCCTCCTCATCCACTATTCCAAGTATCAACCTGTTTTTCGCCTCCTCTATGCTGGATGCAATGTCGGTAATGCCAAATATTGCTCTTTCCGATATCGCCCTCACCTGGAAGGCGGGCGGAGCAGGCGGACGCTTCCCCCTTTCATATAGAAGAAAAACCTCTTCACCATCATCAAGTTTCACTATATAGCCCCTTTCTCTCAAATCTCTGTAAACAAGATACTTTATCTCAAAATCTGGAATGTATCTGAGGGCGTATTCCATAAATTTTTCCAGATCCACCTTCTTCCCTTTCCTTCTCGCTTCCACCTTTCCCTTCCCTATAAGATAGCAGGTTTCTATGAGGTTGAGATGGTATTTATCGTTCTTTTTCCCATAACATCCTTTGCTGTACAATCTGTTTCCCTCTGCTGTTTTTCTCACAATGCATGTTGCATCCTCCACATCTACAAGGATTGCTTTTACCATTTTTTCTCTATGTAGCGAACTATTCCCTCAAAAACGTCCCTTCCATCATTTCCCTTCCATCCAGGATTCTGCCATTCGTGAAATGCCCTCTCGGGATGGGGCATCATTCCCATTATATTGCCTTCATTATTGCATATTCCTGCTATGTTGGCATAGGAGCCATTGGGATTCCAGGGATATCCAGCAAGATTTCCATTTATATCCACATATCTGAATACAACTTGCTTTTCATTGACCTCCTGGGCATATTCATCGTCTTTAAAAACAAGTTTGCCCTCCATGTGGGCTGAGGGAATCAAACCTATCTTTCCTTCTGGAATATTGGCTGTAAGCCTGCATCTCCGCCTCTCATGCCTCACCAGCGTCTGCCTGCATTCAAATCTATTGGAATCATTGGTGGCAAGACATGCCTCCGGCTCGTCACTTATGCCATTCAAGGCAGGAAGAAAACCCATCTCAATCAATACCTGAAAGCCGTTGCAAACACCAATCATCACATTGCCTTCCTCCACAAATTTCTTCAATTCTCCAAACAAATTTGCCTTGAGGCGGGCGGCGAAGATGGCACCTGCCCTCACGTAGTCGCCTGCTGAAAAACCACCCGGCAGGAAAATGCACTGATAATCATCTATCTTCTTCTGCCCCCTCTCTATCTCCTTTATATGAACATAGTCCGGCTGTGTGCCAAGTTCCTTGAAGGCGAGATAGGTCTCATACTCGCAATTCGTCCCTTCCATCCGCAATATGGCTACTTTTATTTCTTCTCTCTGCACACTGTTAAAGGTGAGGAGATATAAAAATTTTTGATGAATTATGGGATGCCATTAACTTAAAGGTTTTTGTGGCAAATCTCCATCTCATTAAGGAGAAACACTTGCTACATCTTCATTTCTTTAAGTTTTTATAGGAATCTGAATCCTCAACGTTCTATAGAATTGTGACACAAAGCATTCGATTGCAATGTTTATGGAAGCCCTTCAATGAAATTGTTGCCAGATATACCAATGTTGAAATAATTGAGGCAGATAATTCCATTCATGCATTTGGTTTTAAACTTCTTCCATTTTTCAAGCCACTCATTTTTGAGAAGGTGATTGTGGAGACAAATGCAAGTTATGATACAAATGAGGTTGAATTTTACATTGATGAGGGGCTAAAATATGTGGATGGAAGCCCGCCATATCAATGGACGTGGAGGGGATTTGCATCTGGGAATCATGAAATAAAAGTGGTTGCATACAATGAAAATGGAAAGAAGGCAGAGGACAGAATAGAAGTTTTAAGATGCTGTAGGATAAGGCGACAATGGAATGGCAGTAAAAGTTATCATTCCCTTTACCATTTAATCTTGTGAAGATTGGAAAATGTTGCCCCATATTTGTTGCATTATTGGTTTGCAGTACATCATTTTCTACATATGCCAATAGAGTTATTGAAAATGATGATATTCCTTCATGGGCCGATGGGTCCTTTCAAGGTGTTTTGAAAATAAATGGAGAAAATTATGGAAACATAGAGGGCTATATTTCATTGAAAAGAAGTGATATGAGTGGAAATATATCGGGCATATGGAGAAATGGTGAGAATGAGGTGCCATTCAAAGGAATTTTCTACCACCATATTTTGATATGCTTTTCCTCCTTCCCTTTCCCCATTTTTGGTTTCATTGATTTCAATGATACAAATTTCAATGCATATTTATGGAATTTCGGAAAGAAGATGCAGGCATCCGGAACATATGATGCCTCAATGCTTCCAATGCCTGAGGGTAACTACTCAATAGGACTTGAGGTAAAGCATCTCATAGATGAAAGCAGGGATGAAAAAATTACTGAAGAGCCAGATGATAAAAGGGAAATGATGCTGTATCTGTGGTATCCTGCAGAAGGCGGAGGGGAGCGGGCAGAATACATGAAGCAGGAAGAGTTCGCATATCTTTTCAAGGAATCACCAATACCACTATTCTGGATTCCAAAAGATGCATAT
>CAZWEL010000038.1:0-7434 GCA_964632955.1 uncultured Thermoplasmatales archaeon
ATTACCAGATTTAAGTGGGGTTTTTCCGCTGCCATTTTAATCCTCCTGCAAGTAATTACGTTCAAATATATATATTTAATTGCCCCTGCCATATCTGGAGATTGATTAAAAAATTAAAAAGGCAAATCATGCCTGCAATTGAAAATATGGAAAAATTTAACTTATGGCACAATATTCCATTGTGAATCCTCAGGAGATTCATGAGAAGAAGATAAAGGACATAATTGATAAAAAGCAGATATGGAATCTGCCCATGGTGGAGAAGGATGCGGATGTAGAAACGGTTCTCAGCATTCTCACATCCCGTGATCATGTATGGGTTGTGGAAGAGAGGGGGAGTAAAAAACTCTGTGGATTAATAACTGAAAGTGATATACTTCGCCTGATAGCCCCCCCAAGATTGCCAAAATATGTATTCGGAAAAAAATATAGTATATCCCTCCAGTATGGCACCGCAAGGAAGGCATCAGATATAATGCACAAGCAGCTCATAACATGTTCTCCAGATGATGATGTGGGAAATGTGCTTGCAAGAATGGTTAATGCTATGATTAGAAGGTGCCCCGTTGTTGAAAATGGGGAGATAGTTGGAGAAATCACTGTTCACTACATCCTACAGATTCTTTTGGGGAAGAGATAATGCTACTGGAAATAGGTATAGCACTGCTGCTGGCAAAGCTCCTTGGATTCCTTTTTGATAAGTTGAAACAGCCTGCCGTGATAGGCGAAATACTTACCGGGATAGTGGTTGGTCCATTCATAGCAGGAGAACTATTTGGAATGAATTATATATCCTCTGTAACTGAGGGGCTTGGCGAGATGGGCATAATCCTCCTCCTTTTCATTTCTGGCTTAGAAATAGGGGTGGATGAGATAAAGGCAGCAGGAAAAAAAGGAATGCTCACCTCACTATTTGATGTTTCCATTGCATTTCTTTTTGGAGTGATAGCAGGGCATGTGCTTGGATATGACATAAGGACGAGTATTGCAATAGGAAATATAATGGTGGCAACAAGTGTTGGCATAACGGTCCGCACCCTCATGGAGATGAACGCACTCCATTCAAAGGTTGGAGAGCTTATTCTAACGGTGGCTGTTCTGGATGATGTCCTTGGTATAATAGTTCTCTCAATAACCCTTGGAACGGGAGAGATATCCGTTCTCCTGCTCAAAATTCTGATATTTTTTCTCATATTCCTCGGATTTGTAATCGCAATAAAAAAAATGAAGGGAGTGAAGATAGGTATACCCCGTTTTGTCCTCACGTCTGCAATCTCCTTTGCATTCATATTTTCTGCCGTCGCCGTTGATTTGGGACTTGCTGCCGTCACGGGCGCCTTCTTTGCAGGGCTCATATTCAGCAATCTCCCCCAGAGGAGGAGAATAGATGAGTTTGTGAGGCAAATGGGAGAGATATTTTTCATTCCTCTTTTCTTCATATGGGTGGGGGCATCCTTTGATTTTAACGCCCTCGGCAATATGGGAAACCTTGTTCTGCTCTTCATTCCCATGGCTCTCGTGGGAAAAATTGTGGGATGTTCTGCTGGCGCCAAGATTTGCGGATTTAAGGCAAGGGATGCATTGGCTGTGGGTGTGGGAATGATGCCTCGCATGGAGGTGGCACTGATTGTTGTCAGCATAGAGATGTCCATGGGAACATTCAATGCCACACTGGCTCATCAGGTGCTGGCAGCCACCATTCTTCTTGTGATAATTTCATCTATCATAACACCTCCTCTCCTGAAAATTGTGTATAGAGAAGAAGGTGAATAAATCAGAATTCCATTTCTTTTAATCTTCTGCATATAAAGGATGTTGCCTCTTTAAGATTATAAACATTATTCCATTCACCAACTATTTCCTCCGGCGAACTGATTTCTTCGTAAAACCTTTTTATATTTGGTATCGCTCTCACCACGTTGTCAACAATGGTGACATCTGCATTTCTGGCGGTTCTTGAAAGAGGGTTCAAATCTATGGTGAGGACTCTTTTCCCCATCTTCTTCAACGCTTCACATCTATCTCCATCTTCCAGCGGAACGAGAACAACATCTGCTTTATATATTCCCTCCTTGCTGCATATAGCCCTATCATGCTGCAAACCCTCAATTCTTGCATCTCCCTCCATGCCCAGTATTTTATCCCCTCCCCTTTCCCCAAGAAACTTTATTATTTTCCTTATCCTCTCCTCGCTTCTGTGAAATAGATTCACCTCAATGACTGCATTGCTTGTCTTTGATAATTCAACTATGCTCTCCGCCGCCAGAATTGCCGCGTTTCCATTCACAGATATAACGGGATGAGAGGCAATTTTTAAATATGCGGCTGCCGCCCTCGCCGCCCTTTCTCCAAATGGCTGTGTTTTTTCCCCTATCAGATAATCAAATGCCTCCCCTCTTCCATGGGCAATTAGTCCAGTGGGGTGAACTATGCCCTTCTTCACGCCCTCTGCCACCTTTTCTCTGAGCATCAAACTTTCGTATCTCGGATGGGATGGAGGTATCATGAGAGTATAAGGGGAAAGAGAAATAAAGGTTTGCCATTTGCATGAATACAAATTTAAATTACCTTCCATTTTCCTTTTATGAAATTCGACCTCCATTGTAGCATACAGCTGAGTAGAAATGCCGAAGATTTAAGAGAAGAACTCGATAAATTCATGAAAGAGATGGACATTGATGCGGAATTGAAATGGGAAATAGATGGCGATATCCTTAAATTAAATATAATCTCTTCTGGGAGGAGGAGCCATGAATGGGCTCTTCGCCTTTATAAAAATCTAGCACCCTTTTTCGGAAAAAATAAAGTGGGGATGAGGGGAATACATGTGGATAGATATGAGGTGGAATTTGAGATGGATAGAGAGGCGATGAAACCCCTCACCATTCCCTTTGCTACTGTTCACGTGGAAGGAAAAAAGGCAAGAATCCTCATAGAGGACAAGGGCGAGGAATTCATTCGCCAGAATTATGTGGACAGGATGGTGAGAAGGGTAAAGGAAAAGGTGGAGCATCAGTACTATGAGGGCAAGAAGGAATACTGGCATCTTCTATGGCAGAGCGAGGAAAAGAGGGCTATATGGAATAAGGACCCATCTGAAGAAATGCAGAGGAGAGGATGGATAAAGCTAATGGGGAAGGGAAGATGGTTCTATTTTCCGCCCGCCGCCGCCATAATGAGGGCAATGGAAAGAATTGCCATAGAGAATGTGGTTAAGCCGCTGGGTTTTAAGGAAGTGATAGAGCCCATGCATGTCACCTTTGACACCTGGATAAAAACCGGGCATCTTGAAGGAATGCCGGGGGAAATCTACTACATATGCGAGCCGGAGAGTAGGGAAAGGGAGGAATGGGAAAAATTTGTGGATTTGCTCAAGATAACGAGAAAGGTGGATGAAGAGGAACTGATGAAACATCTGAAGCCACCGAGGGAGGGAGTATGCTATGCTCAATGCCCCAACATATATACTGCCCTCTCTGGAAAAACCCTTGCTGAGGCAACGCTTCCTCTCCTCATTTTTGACCGCTCTACACCTTCGGATAGATATGAGGCGGGAGGAAAGCATGGCATAGAGAGGGTGGATGAATTCCATCGGATAGAGATAGTTTATATAGGAACAGAGGAGCAGCTGAGAGAGGTGAAGGAGAAACTGATGGAAAAATATTCTTATGTATTCAACAAAATTCTCGATCTGGAATGGAGGATGGCAAGGGTGACGCCCTTCTACCTCCAGCAAGCAGGCATAGATGGGGAGGAGAAGGAGGAAATTAAAGGAACCATAGATTTCGAGGCATGGCTTCCATATCGGGGAGATAGGAGTAAAGAATGGCTTGAGATACAGAACGTTTCCATTGTGGGCGATAAATATACCAAGGCATTCAACATAAAGGGGCAGAAAAGCGAGTTATGGAGTGGTTGCTCCGGCATAGGGCTGGAGAGATGGATGGTGGCTTTTCTTGCACAGAAAGGGATGGATGCTGAAAATTGGCCCAAGGAATTCAGAAAATATTTGCCTGAGATGCCTGAGATGCCTGAGTTTCTCTGACTCCTTTAATATTCCGATATATTCTTATATTAAATGGACAATAACCATTTATATGGAAGAAGGCGAGATGGAACAGCGAGCTCCGCTGCCCAACAAAAGCAATGGAGAGATATTCGCCGTGGTGGAACAGCATATGGGAGGAGGAAGATTGAGGATAATATGCGAGGATGGCAGAGCAAGGATGGCGAGGATACCGGGTAAAATAAGGAAGAGGAAGTGGATAAAGGTGGGGGATTTGCTTATAGTCAAGCCCTGGGATTTTCAGGATGAAAAAGCAGATGTAATTTACCGCTATACTCCCACACAGGTTTCCAATCTCGCCAGAAGAAATCTTGTTCCCGAAAGTTTAAGTGTGTTCATATGAGCTGGGAAGCAGAAGTGGAAAAGCTTTTGAGCATAACAGAAGGAGAGGTTTTTGAGAAAGCCACACTCAAGGCATTATGGAAACTGATGAATTCTGGATATATAGAGAGATTTGAATTCCCCATTTCGACAGGAAAGGAGGGGAATGTTTTTAGGGCAAGAGGCAACCATGGAATGGTGGCTGTTAAGATATACAGGATAAATACCGCCACTTTCCGCAGCATCTCCAAATATCTGATGTATGAGCCACCTCATAAGGTAAAGAGAGATAGAAGAAGCATAATATTTGCATGGGCTCTCAAGGAGTATAACAATCTGAAAAAACTGGACAGGGCTGGCGTTAGAGTTCCAAAACCCATCGCCAGAGAGGGAAATGTAATAGTCATGGAATATATTGGCACGGAGGAGCAGCCTGCCCCCCTGCTCAAAGATGCGGAGGTGAAAAACTATGAGGAGATATTTGCCAGATTGAGGGAGTATATGAGGATAATGTATCAGGAGGCGGGGCTGGTGCATGCGGACTTTTCGGAATATAATGTGCTTGTTAATGGCGATGATATTGTTATAATTGATGTTGGGCAGACAGTGAGCAGGGATAATCCCATCGCCTCTGAATTTTTGAGTAGGGATGTGAAAAATCTTGCAAAGTTCTTCAAAAAATTTATAAGGGTGGATGAGGAAGAATTATACAGATATGTGGTGGGTGATATGTTATGAGATATGTGAAAATACCCAAGGAAAGGGTTGCGGTGCTCATAGGAAAAAATGGTGGGGTAAAGAAGGAGATAGAAAATGAAGGAGTAAAGCTGGAAATAGATTCATCCACAGGAGATGTTAAAATAATGGCGGATGACGGCTTAAAGGAAATGGAAGCAGAAAATGTGGTGAGAGCCATCGGGAGAGGCTTCTCTCCAGAAAAGGCGATGCTTCTCTTCCGCGACGATTATTATTTTGAATTAATGGACATAAGGGACTGGGCTGGAAAAAGAGTAAACCACGTGAAACGGCTGGCTGGGAGGATAATAGGGAAGGAAGGAAAGGCGAGAAGATACATGGAGGAAATAACGGGTGCACATATTTCGGTTTATGGGCATACCGTGGGCATAATAGGGAGAATAGGTGAGATGGAAATGGCAAAGAGAGCCATAGAAATGCTTCTTGAGGGCGCAAGCCATCAGACGGTATATAGATACATAGAGAAGGAAAAGAGGAGAAAAAAACTGGAGGAATTTGGGATTTATAGATGAAACAGGAAAAATAATTTATTTCCCCTACCATTTCACTAATCATGAAAATGCACTCTCTTGCTCCCTTTGTTATGCTTCTCCTCCTGCTCTCCATGACAGAAAATATATGGCAGCCATCTGATTTTGCCTCAATAGAAAAAGGTGGCGATTTTGTCATTCAGTGGCAACACAGCTATGGACGCCTTCCATGGTGGAGTGCCCGTTACGAAGGACCGCAACCAGTAGGAGATGCTGACAACGATGGAAAAAATGAATTGCTTATTGGAGGGCGCGACCCCTTCATGAGAGTGATGAAATATGAAGAGGGAAAGGAATACTATGAGCAGGCGAGAATCATAGATCCTGTGTGGGGGCTTGGATATAACTTCATGGGGATCCCAGAGCCCTTTGGCTCAGCCACGGGATTCAGCATAGCAGATATTGATAATGATGGGAAGAATGAAATAGGAGTTGCGTGGGGTCGTCATTTTTCCGCCTTCAAATGGGATGGAGAAAAATATGAGAAAATTGGAATGTATCCAATAGTGGAAAATGGGTGGGGAACAACACTGGACTGCATAGTTGGCGATGTGGATAATGATGGAAAAAATGAGGTTGTTGTCACGGGCGGCTACTCCGATAATATTCCAGAGGTGATAGTTCTTCAGTGGGATGGGGAAAAATTTATCAAGGAATCGGAATGGAATTATCCTGGCAGTTACTGGGTTTATTTCCCATGGATAGCAGATGTGGATGGAGACGGAAAAAATGATTTAATAGTGAATACCAATGCCACAATAGTCCTCAGCTGGGAAGATGGAGAATGGAAGGGAGATGTGGTAGCTTATTATAATGATTCATATCCCTTTGGATGTGTGGCAAAGGACAGTGATGATGACGGAAAGCCGGAGATTCATGTCACCTTTTATGCCCCCATGCTAAAGATTTATGAATATCAGGATGGCAGATATGTGAAGAAAGCCAGTTTTTACTGGGAGGGAGAGGAAGGCACGATAGAAGCCATCGATATTGGCAACGTTGATGGCGATGATATGCCGGAGGTGGCAGTGGGCACAAATTACGTTCATATCCTCCAGTGGGATGGAAATGAATATGAAGAAGAATATGTGATAACATCCACCCATGGATTGCTTGCAGTGACATGCATAGGAGATTTTGATAATGATGGCAGAAATGAAATCAATGCCGCCTCTGTAGGAGAGCCGCTGGGCGGAGAGTATGAGGCATGGATCCTTAAGTATATGGAATAATTTCTAATTCCATTCCAGCCATATTGCCGTTGAGTTTACATCAAGGCGGGCGTTGCTTTCATAGTGACTGTTGTAGGTCCAGTTGAGATATTCTGATGCACCACCGCCGGTCATTAAAGCAAAAAATCTATTGGTATGGAAACCAAAGGCATAATGGTGAAAAATCCATTCGTCGAAAGTCATATCCACAGGAATCCATCCATAGGGAGGGAGATAGATGAGAACCATTCTGTGGAATATGTCATCTGAATATGGGGGTTTTTCCGCAAGATATGTGCCTCCCTTGTATTTGGCTGGAATTCCTGCAGCCCTGCAGAGAGCAATATAGGAAAAGCAGTATTCGGAACATGAACCATTCCCTCTCTTCAGCACTGTGGGGGCATCATCCCATCTATCATCTATGGCATAACTGAGAGTTTTTATCACATAATCATGGAGTTTTATTGCCTTAATCAAAATATTATCCACCCCTTCCGTAACATTCTTCACAATTCCCTGTATGAAGGGGTCATTTATTTTATACATCTCT
>CAZWEL010000039.1:0-7402 GCA_964632955.1 uncultured Thermoplasmatales archaeon
GGCATAGCCAGTCATGGCAACACATCCGTTTTGCCAGGAGATGTGATTCTTGAAAAAAGCATGCCATGGAATTCATGGTGGAATTCTTCATGGAAATACAGGATGAAAATAAATGTGAGTGAGATGGCAGGGGAAAATCTAGATGGCTATCAGATAAAAATTGTTTTAAATCCATGGAATTTCAACTATAGCAGAGCAAAGCTAGGAGGGGGAGACATAAGATTCATCCTGGAGGGAAAAAAACTCCCATACTGGATAGAAAAATGGGATTCCTCTGGAGAGAGCATAATATGGGTGAAAATGAATCTCTCTGCTGGAAGCACGGCGTCTCTCCACATGTATTATGGTAATCCTGATGCCATATCAGAGAGCAATGGAAGTGCAACCTTTATCTTCTTCGAAGATTTTGAGGGAAACAATGGATGGTATGAAGATGGACTGTGGCATCTCACCAGTAGCAATTACTGGAGTGGAAATCATTCAGAATGGTATGGACAGGAGGCGACAAATGATTACGATACAGGCGTTGCCAACAGTGGAAACTTGATTTCTCCCCAATTTAATTTAACCAACAACTCCCTCCTTGAATTCCGTTTCTGGAGAGAGGTGGAAAATCTTGGATGGAGTGGATATGATATAACCGAAGTATATGAAAGTGCCGATAACTCCACATGGAATGATATATGGCATAATGATTCGTCCACCCCCTCCATGGCAGAATGGCTCTCATTGAGCATTCCTATCAATTCATCCTCCCATTATATCCGCTTCTATTTTGACACAGTGGATGAGCTATATAACAACTATAGGGGATGGTTCATAGACGATGTAAGGATAAGGAAATATGTATATCCTGAACCCATGGTGGAGATGGGGGCGGAGCAATCCATGAACCAATGGATTGATTATTTTGGAGGTGATGCTGATGAAGAAATCCACAATGCGACAATAGAAAATGGAAATGCCACCCTTGCCAAAAATTTCGTCACGACAAAAATTTTCTGGGATGATTTTGAAACAAACCTTTCAAAATGGGACGACAACTATGCAACCCTCTGGTATCTTTCCTCTGGCAATCCCCATAATGGCTCAAGCAGTGTAACGGCAGATGGATTGAATGATGGTGCCCTGATTTCCGATGATATCGATCTATCCTCTGCCACATCAGCCAATCTTGAATTCTGGTTCATGAAAAGAAATATAGAGCCAAATGATTTACGCCTTTATTTCTATGATGGGTCCTCCTATCGTCTCATTTCCCGTCTCGATTTCCTTGGAGCAGATGGTGTATGGATTCATTACACCTCATCCATAGACATGAGCATATATTCCATCCCAAATTTCAGAATAGCATTCTATGCAAATCTTGGCATAGGGGAAAGAGTATGGGTGGATGATTTAATTCTAATGGCAAACATATCCGGCTACTGCAGCAGTGGAGAGATTATTTCATCAGTTGTAGCGCCGGAAAATATTTCATCATGGAGTGTTTTTCATGCTTTATCATCTGTGCCTCCCTCCGCCTCTCTCATCTTCAAAATCATAAATGCATCTAGTAATGCGGTGATATGTTCCATAAATGCATCCGAGGCGGAGAATGGCTACAATGTTTCTTCTCTGCTGGCGGGTGTTGATGAAGTAAGATTGAAGGCGGAGATGATTTCTTTTGATCCCTCCATAACTCCTGTGATATATTCTTGGGGAATATCTTGGACAAGGGGTTATTGTGCTGAGGGATATCTCATATCCTGCGAACATGATACCTTTGCCTCTCCTGACTATTACAGAATAGAATGGAATGCTTCTCTTCCTCTCTCTACATCAATAAAATTCCAGATTTCCACATCCAGCGATGGGATATCATGGAGCGACTTTCTTGGACCAGACGGAAGCAACTCAACCTTTTATAGGGTGAATGGAAGCGAGATATGGAGCGGGCATGATGGGGAGAGATATATAAAATTCTTGGTGTATCTTGAAACTTCTCAGCCATCGTTAACACCTGTGCTTCATGATGTCACCATTTCATATTATGGAGGATAAAATGGATATGAAAAAAATAATCGGGAATATAATCTTCATCGCCATCATACTTCTCCTCATATCAAGATTTCTCACTGTGCTTACGGGTGCTGCATATCCTCTCAGTGTTGTTTCCTCATCTTCCATGAAACCATCTCTGAACAAGGGAGATATAGTGCCATGGATTCCATGCGATGTTGATGATGTGAAGATAGGAGATGTTGTTGTTTACAGAAGTGTCCATGGTTACCTCATGATACACAGAATTGTTGATGAAAGGGGCGGAAGGTTCATAACGAGGGGAGATGCGAACAACTACACAGATCAGGAGGGACCCCATGTGCCGGAGCCACTCATCGGAGAGGAAAATCTGTGCGGGAGAGCAATAATGGTGGGCAGGCAGCCATTGAAAATACCCCTTGCTGGCTATTTCTGGCTCTTCATAAAGGATGGCATATCGAAACTGGCTATGCCCATGAAATGGAGACATCCGCAGCCATCTTTCCATTATTTGATTTTCAGCCCATTCATTTTCTCCACCTTTCTCTTCCTCCTTATCCTTTCCATATGGATTCCCAATGGCAGGAGCATGAAGGAAAAACTCCATGAAATGATATTCGGGGTAGAGAGATTGAAAGCCAGGAGGGCTGGTGCATATATCGTGGCGCTTTTCATCCCCTTCCTTCTTCTCACCTCCTTCTTCTCCTATGATCATGCGTATGTCGATAAAAATGAGGAGAAATTCAGTGAGGGAATACCTGTTTTTAATCCTTCCATTCTTAAGGTTAGAGGGATAATTTTTGCCGAGGGCGGGAATGTGTATATGGAAAGAAACATATTTTCTCTTGGTTCGGGAGAAGGAGATGTTATAAAATATGGAGGGGACCATGGGGAGATATATCTCTATTCCTCACCCTACTGGCTTCTGCTCCCCCCTGGCATAATGCATTCTTTATATGGCATAAGCCCCAAGATATGCGTTGTTGCATCCTCTGTCATATCTGCCCTAATCCTCTCCTTCCTCACCCTTCTCCTTCTAATCCTCCTTTCTCTTTTAACAGAGGGAATTCTAATCGCAGCAGCATATCTCTCTTTTTTCTCCCTTTCTCTCACCCCCCTGTTGAAACCCCTTTATTCTCTCTTCCATCCATTCAAAAGCAAAATAAATATAATGGGTGGGATGATAAAAAATATGGCAATGTGGATTGAAGTGGTGAATAAAAGAGTATTTTTAACGCCCCTCGCCACCTTCCTCTTCATCCCTCTCCTCTTCGATGGAGTTGGCAATTTACTGCTCACCACATTTCTCGCAGCCATTTCTCTTTCCATCCTCTCCTATCTTTTAGGTGCCCGTTTCAAAAATGAGATGGCAATGATTTCCATTTCATCATCCTTCATCATCTCTCTCGTTTTTGTTTCCAGAATGATATCCCTCGCCACCCTGAATGTTATCGCTCTCTTTGAATATGCATCTCTCTCCTTCCTGCTCGCTGTTTTTCTCTTCTTTATTGAGTTCCCATCAATGCTTATTGTCTCATCTTTTGTTCATCGAATAAGGGAGAGCATCGATCCATGCGCCCTCACGGAGGTGTGTGACCTATGAACATATACTGGAGGGTAAGGAGATTCTTCATTTCAATCAAAAGAGGCATAAGATTCTCCCTGGATTCATCAAAAAGAATGGAAAAAAAGATGATGGGAATGCCGGTTTATTTTGAGGATACAGGGGAAAAAGTAGGTGAGGTGAGGAGGGTAATAAAAAGCAGTATGGGGGATATAGTTGGCTATGAGATAAAGGATGAAAATGGTAAAATAATTTATTTTCCTTCCGATGCCTTTGAGCGCCACAGGAGAGGGCTGATTTTTGCTCCCCTGTGGTATTCAGAGGGGTTGAAGATAGTGGCTGAGCTGGAGGCAAAAGCAAAGATGCCTGATGTTCATGATTTCATAGTTCATAGGGAGGAGAGGGATGAACTTTATGATATAATTTCCTCTCGCCACCCCGAGATAAGCAGATATGTGGAGGAGGTTTTACTTCTCAAGGAATCTCTCATGGAGAGAGTGAATGACCTCGAAACAAGGATGGTAAAACTTCGCAGGGAGATGGTGGAGTTATCCGGCAAAAGATTGATGAAGGAGATAGGAAGAAAGGAATTTGCGGAGAGGATAATCGAGGCAAGGAGGGAGATGAATATAACGGAGGTGAGCATAAGAAGATGCAGGGAGTTGCTCATGAGGATAGACAGTATACCCTTCCTTCCCCACTACCTTCCCAGAGATGAGATTGTTTCAATAAAGAAGATACTGAGCAATATTCCGGTGAGCATGGTGGTGCTTGATGAGGATGGTGTGATAAAGGGCATAAATGAGCATGTGGAGAGCAATTTCGGTTACAGATTGCATGAGATGAAAGGAAAGAAATTCAGCGATTTTGTGGTGATGGGGGACAGGGATGACATTATGGAGGCAAACGAAAAAATTTTTAGGGGAAGCGAGGCGGAGGAGGTGGAGTTTGAATTCATAGACGCATATGGAATACATCATCTTCTTTATGGGCGGATGACTGGAATGAGCTCCAACGGAAGAAAGATATGCATACTCGCCCTCCAGAGCAGGGAGGAGGAGAAGAGTTTGAAGAAAATATTCTCTGAAAGAGTTGCCCATCTATTTCTCAATCCCCTCTCCATAGCCCAGGGTTATCTCCACCTTCTCAATGAGGAAAGATATGGGGGGCTTACGGAAGAGCAGAGGAGGCAGATAAAGGCCATAGAGAGAAGCCTTGGGAGAATAGAAAAACTGGTGAAGGAGACCATAAAGTTAACGAGGTGATTAATGTGTTAAGAGTTCCTCATATTCCTCCCTGTTTATTATGCATCCTGGATCGGGGGCTAGGTAATCTCCAAAGTATCCATAAGCCCTTGCCCTGCAGCCGCCGCAGTGGTATCTATATGTACAGTTCCCGCACTTTCCTTTGAGTAAATCTTTGTTCCTCAGTTCATTGAGCACCTTGTTGTTTCTCCAGATTTCCTCAAAATCATCCTCCCTTATGTTTCCTATGGTGAGGGGGAAGAAGACGCATGGCTCAAGGTTGCCATTGGGTCTCATCGCCATGTAAAAGCGACCCGAACCACATCCCCCTATGAACTCAGCCAGAGATTCCAGTTTTCCGGAGAGATGGGCTGAATAGAAATGGGTGGGCATCACAACCTCACTCATACCCTCTTTTCTTTCTTCATCCAGAGCAACTCTGGCAAACTGGGGAGCGGTGGATAGAAGGGTGATGGAGGAATCCTTCATCTTGTGATAAAGCATTTTCAGGAGTTCCTCCCTTTCTTCTGGAGAGAGGTCATTTTCCACCATGAATTTTCCCCTTCCAGTTGGAACAAAATTGTAAAGCATGAACCAATTAACCCCTAACTTCTCCACCAAATCTATTATGGCAGGTATTTCCTTATAATTATGCTTGGTGGCTGTGGTTGCCACCTCCACAAAGAAGCCAGCTTTCACCGCATTCTTTATGCCATTGACGGTTTTTTCGAATG
Source organism: uncultured Thermoplasmatales archaeon (assembly GCA_964632955.1). Taxonomy (GTDB): domain Archaea; phylum Thermoplasmatota; class E2; order UBA202; family JdFR-43; genus JAGGZK01. The sequence continues at coordinate 5,565 of CAZWEL010000039.1, forward strand.
CTCCCTCAATACCTCTAAAAGCATCATGGGTTTCAGCGCTTGCTCCATCGAGGCTTATCTGGACAAACTTTATCCCGGCATTTTTCATTTTTTCAGCCATCTGTGGAGTTATAAGAGTTCCATTGGTGGCAACGGCAACATACATTCCCTTATCTGCTGCATATCTTGCAATTTCAAAGAAATCCTTTCTTACCAGCGGCTCTCCTCCAGAAAATGCGATGGAGGTAACGCCAGCCCTGTCAAATATATCTATAGCCCTCTTCGCTTCTTCCGTGGAAAGCTCATCCTCCAGCGGCTTGCCGGCGTTGGCATAGCAGTGCTTGCATCTGAGATTGCAGGCGTAGGTGATGTCCCATACTATCAGGTATGGCGCCCCGCTGGTGAAGGGGCGGCGGACGCCAAATAGGGCAACACCTTTTATGGTGGATGCCAGCGCCTTTCCCCAGAAAGGGTCACTGAATTTTTTCTTTAGTTCCTCCTCATCCATTCCGAATGCCTCACCTCCCTTCAGAAGAACCTTTCTTATCACCTTCTCCGTTACCCTGCATCCCATACATGCATTTTCCCTTTTTCCTGTGAAAAGTTCTATTGCCACCTCTATTCTGTTTTTTCCGTCCTTTTCGCAGTATTTGCTCAGAGAGGCAAGAATTTTTCTTGATACCGGATTTCCTATGGTTGTTTCCAGCAACCTTATCACATTGGCGGTGTTTCCGTCCTTCATCTTGTCTCCTCCCTTTCCTTCATATATTTTATTGACCTTTCAACATTCTCCACCAGCTTTTTCAACCTCTTTTTGTACTTCTCTTTCAAACCTTCTATATCCTTTTTCAACTCATGGAACATGCTCATTATCCTCTTTCTGTCATCTTCCATAATTTCAACAAAATCAATGCTGGCAGAGTAATATGAAAGCCTTCCTTTCTTATATTTTTCCACCAGACCCATTCTCCTCAGGAAATTGAGAGAATTTATCACGGTGGAGTAGGCATAACCTGTGCGGGCGGAAACATCTTTAGCATTCATATCTCCCCTTGCGGCAAGAATGCTCACTATTCTTGCCTCCGCTTCCCCGAGCCCATAATGCCTCATTATGGCTGCCACATTATTTTCTATTTTTTTTATCATTTATATCATAAATTTAATAATTATATATAAAACTTTCTACAAAGATGTTACTGATGGTAATTAAAGCCCACTTCTATATATAGCATGAGGGAGGAAATCAAAGGAAAAAGGGATATGATAGAGAAAGAAGATGAAAGGTTCACAAAAAAGAAGTAGCGGGGCGTGGATTTGAACCACGGATCTTCGGGTATCTCAGAACCCCTTCTTTGGGGATGAAACACCTTTTTTAAAGGGGTTCCTATGAGCCCGACGGGTTTTCCTGACTACCCCACCCCGCTATGGGATTATACATGCAACAAAATTTAAACTTTACTGTTAGGATTTAAAAATGGGCTAAAAATAAAAAAGAGGGGAAATTATGGCTTCTCGCCATACAGGCGTTCCCACTTCTCGTCAACCCATCTCTGCAGTTCCTCTATCATCTCCGGTGTAAAGTGGCGGAATCTTCCCTGTCCCCTGATATATTCCTCCACGGGTATCTTCTTCTTTGGCTTGTAAATGTTGGTTATCTCTCCGTATTCTGCTTCGTAAAGAGTCCACATTCCGCAGTCCACGGCCTTCCTTGCCAGTTCCACCGTCTTGGCAGGGTCTGCCCTCCATCCTGTGGGGCATGGCGAGAGCACATGCAGATAGCGGAATCCCTCCGTTTCCTTTGCCTTCTTTGTCTTTTCAAGAAAATCCTTCGGATGGGCTATGCTCATGGTTGCCACATA
>CAZWEL010000040.1:0-7101 GCA_964632955.1 uncultured Thermoplasmatales archaeon
GGGTTTTCATGGCAAGCCTGAGAATTCTCCTGAACTGCCTTTCTCTGTATCTCTCTAATCTTTCCTCAATTCCTTCAAGCCTTTTTAAATCTGCAACATAACTTTTAAGTAAATGAAAGAGGAAGGATAACCTCACTCATACCCTCCTATCTTAAGGGTGGGGTCTCCCAGAAGAACCCATTCCTGCACTGTCTTTGCATCTGTCTGATGTTTCTGGCAGTCAAACCTGTTTAGATAATCTGTCAGAACGGTGGAATGGGTCATTCCCAGCATGTCGACACCGCTGGAGTAAACCTCTGCAAAGTGCACCTCTGCCCATCCCAGTAGATACTGTATGCAGTCAGGAATGCCATCCTTGTCGGTGTCACCTATGGTTCCGTAGCCTAAGCCTGTACATCCCATGGATGCTATTGCTCCCCCATGTGGTTGTCTTACTATGAACCAGCCAAAACATTCCGGCACAGGAGCCCAGTACCATGTTGTGAAATGTTTACCCATTATGTATTTAAAGATGATGGATTTTATTATCTCCGTGATGCTGTCATATAAGGTGGCGTTGAACATGCTGTTGTGGCAGCCACCTATTATGGTGACAGGATACATTCCATCATTTTTCAGAGATGGCATGTGGAATATATCTAAGCCCAGAATGTATTTTGCCTTTCCTCCACTGAATTCCTTGCCCATCCACATTCCAGGACTTCCGTGCCCGGAGAAGTGAAGGAAGCCACCTCCCTGGTTTATTGCCTCTATAACTTTACTCTGCTTGAGATTGCCTTCGGAATACCATACCTTCACCTTCTCAAAATCGTTTCCGAGATTCTCCCAGAATTTCTCGGTTGCCACCTCTCCCTCATAGAAATTGTCGCCGCTTGTATCGTCAAAGGTGTCGCCTCCTACCAATATGGCTCTGTGGAACCAGTTGCTTCCATGAGTATTCTCCTCATAATATATTATTTTGTTCACCATGTCCGTCATTTCCTGCTCGCTCCTGCATGCGAGTCTGCCGATATATACATCAGGATACATATCAAGAACATCCTTGCCCGTCATACGCCACTCCGCAAATACGCCATTGCCATTGCTGTCCCAGTCATCAAAAACAATGTTGCCATCCTCGTATTTGTATACATCAGCAAAGTAGAGATCTGTGAGATAGCTATTTTCTGCCCCATCATCCAGATGGCTGTAACGCACCGGTACAAGCCAGGTATCACTCTTTATCGGCGAGGAAAGTCCTCCTGCAAGGAGAACATATTTTATACCATAGCTCTCTATTGCGTCCTTTATTGCATATTTTACCTTCTCGGCGTCGTCTCTTCCACTATAGCTGGATTTTATGTTCTCCACCGTTTCTATCAGTGTCTTTATTCCATGGTTTTCCTTATGCTCCTTTAGGGGCTGAAGTTCATCAACAAATTTTTCGGGGGCTATAATGAGCAAGTCATAGGTATCTGCGGTAACCATTGTTTTCCCTTTTTCATAATCCACATTTATATCGAAATCTTCAGCATATACACCTTCATTCCTCACAGGATTGTATTTCACAGGATAAAGATATATGTTCAGGATAATGCTTCTTTCCCCATTGTACAATCCCACCCCTATGTGATAATCATACCATGTTTCTGGATAGAATGCATCCACACCATACACATCCCCCTCTTTTAGTTCATAGTTTCCATCATCTATCCCTCTGGGCAGCGAGGGTGGTGCCGGCGAGATTTTATTGCCAAATTCTATACTTTTTATACCCTCTGCTTTAATGCTTACATCCTTTATTTTTGTACCAAGTGGGAAAGTGTAGGTTTTTATGTAGTAGGGTAAAATTGGATAGCCCTCCTCATGCATGTAGTTGGCATCCTCCATTATTACGTAAGAGTATTGACCTCCTTCAAGAACCTGTGGCTCAGGAAAATGCATTTTTTCCCTGAGAGCAGTTGCATCCATGGTTATGGAAAGGCTAAACGCCATCACACCTGCCAGAAATATGGTTATTAACTTTTTCATATATTGTAATATGGGGGGATTAAAAAAATATTTCTATTGGCATATCCTCCTTTGCTCCAAAGTATTTTGATGCATCTCCTTCCCTTCTTGATATTTCCAGAAAACCACTGCTGCTCACCACAGCCATTATCTCATCCTTTTTTCCATAGCCATAGGATGGATAAAGTTTCACCTTCCTTTCTACCATTCCTATTTTAACGGAAAATTCATCTGTGGGGATATCAGCACCCATCACATTTGTTATTATGTTTCCAAACCTGTCTATGAAAAGAACCCTGCCCTTTACGGCATTTCCCACCTTGGCAGGTTCTCCAAAATCTAGGTTTATTGCCTCCCCTTTCAGCCTTTTTGCAATCGAGCCAATTTTCACACCCTTGGAAAGTTTTGCTGCGGCAGGGGCAAATACATCCCTTCCATGAAAAACAGGGCTTTCATCCCCCCTCATTTTTATTTCATAAATCGCCTTTATCCCAAGATGCCTGGCGGCTGGCATGAAGAGCCCATTGTCAGGTCCCACGAAATAATTATTTCCATTGCATTTTATTATTATAGCCTTTCTTCCCGTTCCCACTCCTGGATCAACAACGCCCACATGAATTGCATTTTTGAAATGGGGAGCAATGGAGTAAAGAATGAAGGCGCCCTGCCTCACATTCTGTGGCGACACCTCATGGCTTATATCAACTATTTTTGCATCTGGATTTATGGAAAGAATCCTTCCCTTCATCTCTGCAGCATACTCCCATCCTATATCTGTGAGGAGAGTTATTACCATCCAACCACCTCGTCAATCCATCCGAAATATTTTTCATAACCCTCTTTGACATCGATGCAGATTATTTCAGGAACCTCATAGGAATGAATCTCTTTTATCTTCTCCTCTACCTTTCTGTAATTTTCCCTCCTTGTTTTGATAAAAAGAATCCTCTCCTTTTCCTTTTCCACCTTTCCCTTCCATATATAAGATGATTTCACCTCCCATGAATTTATGCATGCGGCAAGATTTTCATTAAGCAGTGCCGAAACAATTTTCTCCTCGTCTTCCTCCTTGCATGTGGAAACAATAATGCAGTACATGGTTTAAAAATGAAGGTGTGATTAAATATTTTCTCTTTTTGAGGACTGTAAACTTAACACCTCCAGATTGTAAAGGCAAGTCCATACATATCACCGTTTAATGCTTTCCAGTTTAAATTTTGTTTCATCTATGGCAACATTTTATCCTCCCTCAGAATTTTGCTTGTTTTTCTGTAGGATAGCCAGTGCCTTTATTTTCCAATCCTTTCTCTTCTTAAAACAACTTTATTAATAAATTTCCTTTCTAACCAAAACTTTAACGGGCTTTGTATGATGGCAAGGAAAATGTTATTTATGAAATTATAAATAACATCATGAAAAAAGCCATTGCTGTTCTGATTGCGGTAGCATTTCTTATTGTTCCAGTAAAAGTAACTCAGGGAAAAGATGATTTTCTATCCTTTTACTATTCTTTCAACAAGCCGGTGCTTATAGAGAGCGATAAAGGAGTTGTTGTTTCCATGAATGGAACGGAATACACTGGAGATGGAGGTATGCCTATAATGCCCGTTAAACCCCTATATATTCTTCTTCCCTACGGAAAAAAAATGAAAAGCATGGAAGTGAAGTGCTCTGGAAAGACGGAGATTGGAGAGGGATATGAAATAATGAAGGCATTGTATCCTGTTCCAATAGGAGGGAAAGAAAGCACTCCAAGGAGGGAGATACCCGATATCTATCCTGAGAAAAATTACGGGGTGGTGGGCACCTTCTGGAAAAGGGGCTTTGCAATTCTTGTGCTGGATGTATATCCTGCTCATTATGTTAAGGAAAATGGGGAGATTTACTATTACAGGAACATATCTTTAAAAATAGAACTTGAGGATGGAAAGAGGAGCAACCTTTACAGAGGACTACCTGAGGATTTTGAAGAAGTTAAGGCGATGGTGGAGAATGGAGACGCCATTTATACTTACCCCATTGCATGTAGTGGGGAAGATGAAACATATCCATATGTGATAATCACCTCCAAATCACTGGCTAATTCCATGGGTCAGAACACATTTGCAGATTTTGCGGATTTCAAGAATTTTTATGGGATGAATGCAAAAATTGTTACTGTAGAGGAAATAGTGAAGAACAGCAAATACTGGAATTCCTCTTCCATGTTTAATGATACAGCTGCCAAAATAAGGAACTTCATAAGAGATGCATATCTTAACTGGGGCACCAGTTATGTTCTTCTTGGAGGAGATGCTGATATAATCCCTCCCCGCACCTTGTGGGCTGAAGGCGAGTTTCATCAGTGGTATTCCATACCATCAGATGTGTATTATGAATGCCTTGATGGAAGTTATAATTCCGATGAGGATATGAGATGGGGAGAGCCTACAGATGGGGAGAATGGGGATGTGGATTTGATGGCGGAAGTGTATGTGGGAAGAGCAAGCGTTGATGAAGCCAATGAGATGAGAAATTTTGTGAGTAAAACAATCTGGTATGAGGAGAACTATGATGATTATGTCAAGCATGTGCTGTTAGTGGGGGAGGATATGGGATGGGGAGGAGATGCAAAATGGGGTGGAAATCATCTTGATCAGATAATAGATGGATGCAGTGATGGCGGCTACAACACAACAGGTATTCCATCCAGCAGGTTCAATATAACAAAGCTTTATGATAGAGATAGAAGTGGCTACTGGAGCAAGGAGGATTTAATTGCTCTCTTCAACAAGAATATGCATATAGTATGCCATGCCGGGCATTCCAATTACGTGTACAATATGAGGATGACAACAGATGACATCTATTCCATAAAGAATGACAAGCCCTTCTTCGCCTATTCGGATGGATGCATGGCTGGCGGCTTTGACTATGAGGACTGCATAGCAGAGTATTTCACCATAAAGACAGGCAATGCAGCATTTGCGGGCATATGGAACACCCGCTATGGGTGGGGTGCCGGGCAGGACCCGCCCTATGATATTATTGACTATGGTTCCCAGCGCTTTACAAGGGAATTCTGGGATGCAATATTTGGAGAAGGGATAAAGGAGCTGGGAAGAGCAAACCAGGATTCCAAGGAGGACAATATATGGAGAATAAATGAGCTAGTGATGCGCTTTTGCTTCTATGAGATTACTCTTTTCGGAGACCCTGCTGCCATTCTTAAGGATGTTGATTATAATGCTCCTTCCAAACCGGATATGCCATCGGGGGAAACCAGCGGTAAGGTAAAGCAGAAGTATTCCTACAGCAGCATTGCCACTGATGCCGATGGAGACATGCTTTACTACCTCTGGGATTTTGGAGATGGCGAAGCCAAATGGACTGGACCCTATAATTCGGGTGAGAAAGTGGTGCAGAGCCATTCGTGGGCAAGGAGAGGGAGCTATGAGGTTAAGGTGAAAGTAAGAGATGTATATGGAAGGGAAAGCGAGTGGAGCGACCCATTGCCTGTAAAGATGCCGCTGCAGTTTTCATTCCCACGGTTAGTGGAAATGCTGGAAAAAATTGGCTTTCCGATCTGGAGATTTATTGCTCTACTGCTTCAATCATAAAATGAGAGAGAAACTAATAAATAGGTTTGCTATTTATTATCATGCAGAAGGAATTTCTGGCGTTGTTGGTAGCGGTGATAATGCTCGTTCCAGTAGCCAGTATGGGTGAGATAAAAACAACGAAAGGAGATGTTGATGGCATAGAGGAGGAAAGCCATTCCCATGTGTTGAGAAATGCAAGATGGTCATCATGGCATGATTATATGCAGGGCGGATTTTTCGTGCACACTGTTTATGAAGGAATAGAGAAGGATACTCCTGTAATTCAATCTATATTCGATGGAATAGATGTGGATAACAATCCTGCAACAGGAGTAAATGGAAATGATGTCAAGGTGAGCATAATTCCGCTTCCCCTCCTTCAATCAACGGATATTGGCACAGTACTCACCATCTCCCTTGCCTTGAAAGTTATACGACTTGGTGATGAAATAAAAAATGGGGAGTTTGAGATATCTTTTGGTGGTGTGATACTCGGAGAGCATAATTTCAGAATCGGTTATTACTCTGCTGAGGGTGAAGAAATCCCGAGGGAGGTGAGGGAAGTTGTCACAGTGGTGCCCTATCTTTTTTACGACCATGATCCAGAGTTTTATATAAACATGGAGCCGGTTTTTGATGATGGTTTGGAAAATGTATCCGCCATACTAGAATATTCAAATCCAACACTGGGGGAACATAGAATAACCATAGATTATTTCCCTGCTCTAAATACGATGGTAAAGATATCACCACATCTGGAATTGAACAATTTTGGAGTGTCCATAGAGAGGTTTATGAGCCAAGAAGAGACAATAAGAATTTCCTATGAGGAAGGAGGAAATATGATTGGCAATCTGACCATTGAGGATATACCACAGAAGATGGCATTTCTCATTGGCTTTTCGGAGAACTATTTTAAATATGATGCAAGTGATGAATTCAATGTTACAATGATAATAGGAGGGAACATGGATTTTATCGCAAGAATAGAGTATCTTCCGCATCATCTCGAAGTAAGTTATAATCAGGAGGGATACATTGATTTAAATGTGGATGAGAGGAAAACGAAGTTTATAGTGGCAAATGATTTGATGAACCCCACCATTTCATTTTCCGTGACCAATCTCAGCGGGGAATGCATAGCACGCTGGGATATGAAGAGCGCTGGCTTTTTAACCATAGATGGATTTGCAGGGGTGAAGGTGGAGATAAAGGCGGAGATGGGAGCAATGAAGTTAGATTATTACGCAGAGTTGAAGGCAGAGCATTTTGAGATGGAATGGAATCTCGCAATTCCAGGATATCTGGCGATGGATACAAACTGGGAATGGCTTGCCTCATATCATTTCAACTACACATATGATAACACTTTTGGAATTTTAATCGAATCCAACACCCTGAGGGCGTTAAACTACAGAGTTGAGTGGCAAACTTCTGTGCCTTTCTTCACCATTGAAGGGCAAATTGAATTCTTTGGAGCTTTCACCTTCAAAATAATGATAAATGGCATATGGTACAACGTGATAAGTTA